>RKSK01000064.1 GCA_007570915.1 Cenarchaeum sp. | reverse complement strand
CGGGGGGCCTGTTTTTGGGCCGGCGGTGCGGCCTGTCCGGGAACGCCGGGCTGTAGCCGGGAAACTGCGCGTTCCACGCCGCGTCCGCGCGCTGCATGGCCGCCCTCTGGCTTGGGGTCATGGCCTCCAGCGCGCGGCCCAGTTCCGCGCCCTTCGCGCCGAGGTTCGTGGCGTACCTCACCGAGGCCCGCGCCTGCGCGGGGGCGCCCATGGCCGGCCCGCGGTTGCGGTCCTCGCGGCGCTCGGCCCGCCTCACGCGCGTGCGCATGCCCTTGGCGGACCTGGCGGCCCACATCGCGCGCCTTGCGGCCTCGCGCGCCGCGGCGGCAGCCTGCCTCGACCTGTGCCACGGGCCGTAGGGGTCGGCGCGCAGCGCGTCGGCGCGCGCGCGCGCATAGTTTCCCCCCCTCGCCGCGAGGTTCCACGTGCCGATGAACCTGGACACCTCGGCCTGGGCATGGTGCCCGGCGGCGGCCAGCTCGACCTGATCCTTCTCCTCTCCTCCTCTATGTCCCTTGCGCGCGCGGCGAGCATAGCGTGCCTCTCCACAAACGCGTCGCGAATGTCCCGGCTGAACCTCGGCGACGGCCTGAGCACCGGCGCCCCGGCCCTGCGGATGGCCGTCGCCGGGCGGCGGCGCGACTCGGAGAGGCGCACAAAGTCGGAGTAGGACAGGCCCGACTCGACCCACCTCTTGTAGCGGCGGATGCCCGCGCGGTACCCCCTTTTCATGGCGCCGTACGCCGGCGTGCCGGGGTGCCACACGCGCTTGGAGAACACGCTGTACTCCATGCCGGGGGTGGCCCCCTTGAGGTCTGCGTCCGAGGCGTGGAGGCCCATCAGGCCGCGCGTCTCGGCCACGGTGCCCGTGAACTCCGACCACTTCATGGCCTTGCCCCTCCGCGGGAGTATCTCGTGGGCCACGGCGCCCTTTTCGTATACGGCCCCGAGGCTCACGGTGCCCGTCTCGTCCCTCCTCTCCCACTTGTTCCATATGTCAATGGTCGCCCCGCCGCTGGCGTTCTCCGTGACGGTGCCCCTTATGTTGCGCTCAAACTCCTCGGGCAGCCCCTGCGCGCTCGCAAACTCGCGTATGGCCGTTATGATAAACCTGAGCATGTGGGACGGCGAGCCCTCGAGTATCCTCTCCTGGCCCGGGTCCAGCGTTATCGTGGACCCGCGCATCCGCATGCGGCGGGCCATTGCCTACGCCTCCACAGTGAACGTGCGCGATCTGGTCGTGCCCATCGGGTTGCCTGACGTGTCCTCCACGGTCGAGGCAACCGTGACCGTGTACGTGCCCGCGGCTATGGCGGAGGAGAACTTGGCCGTCACCGTCCTCCCCCTCACCACGAAGTCCTCGGCGTCGGTGGAGAGGGCGCGCGACGGGGAGAGCGTGATGTCCGACGCGCGGATCGTCGTGGGGTTTATCGCCTCGCTGAACCTGAGCGTGAGCGTCTCGCGGTCCTCGTCCACAAAGGCCAGCTCGAGCATGGGGGCGCCGAGCATGTCCACGGCCGGCACGCGGTCTATGGCGCGTATCGAGGCCGAGACGCGCATGTACTCGCTCTGCTCGCCGCGCGACTTTTCTACCCTGAACGAGGTGACCTTGCCGCGAAACCTCACGTCCATCTGCTCGCCGAGCGCGTTGGTTATGCGGAACACCCACACGAACACGGGTATCTCGAGCGTCGTGGCGTCCTCCTGCACGCGGTCGTAGAAAAACTGGACCATGTCGCTGTTGCCCTCGCAGAGTATGGGGAACAGTATGTCCGGCGCGCCGTGCGTGTATATCCTGTCCCTCCCGATGTTGGTGCGCGTCTCGGGCGGGTCGTACGCGAAGGATATGTCCGTCACCGATATGAGCTCGTCGGCGTCCGCGTCGGCGGACGAGACGGCGGGTATCGCGGCCGCCGGGTTGAAGGCGTCGGCGGTCGAGACCGCCGACGTGTTCGTGTACACCTGCACGCGCTTGGCGGTGACGAGGTCGGCATAGCTGGCGGGCACCGTGGCCATGCGCCCCCGGGGCGCCCGCGCCATTTAAGGGGCGCGGACTTGCCTCCCGGAGTGCTCGACCACGGAGGTGACGTGGCACATGACCGTGACGGCCTCCAGGTCGGTTCCCATGCGGGAGGCGTCCCTCTCGGTGGTGGCCATGCGTATGTCGTGCGCGAGGGGGTCGGCGCCAGTCCCGTCGTGGAGGACGAGGTTGCGCGAGAGGGCGCCTATGGCCATGTCGGCGAGCCCGTAGGCCGACTCCTGCGCCCTGCGCGGCGTGCCCGCGGGCCGGCTCACGCAGACCACCTCGATCACGTACGTCACGGACTCGGCGGGCGAGACGCCCGGCCTGGGCGGCCCGCCCAGGGACATGCGCGACTCGATGTACGTCCTGCCCGCGGCCACGTAGACGAGGGGCAGCGAGCCGACGGTGTCGGCCTTGCCGGGAAGCGAGCCGAGGCGGAACGTCCCCCCCGAGGCCTTCATGCGCGCCGCGAGGGCGGTGTCGGCCTTGAGCACGTCAAGCATCCTCGCCTCCAGCTGGGCCACCGTCGCCATCACTCCACCACCTGGAACAGGTCGCCCGAGACGCCCTTGACGTATGTCCCGTCGCTGTAGAGGACGTTTGCCGAGAGCCTCCACGTGCCGACCTCGTCGAGAAACCCCTCCCCGCTCACCCAGTATATGTCGTTGGAGTTGTCCTCCTTTTCGGCCTCCTGCACCACGGTCCCGCCGTACGGCTTGCGGAACTCGAGCTCCACCCTGCGGTGGTTGTCGAGCGAGACGTCCTCGAGGACGCCCGTGGCCGACGGGGCCTTTATCCGGGCGACAAAGCGCACGCCCACCTCGCCGACCTTGTGCGCGTAGAGGCTCAGGAGACCCTCACCCCCGCGCTCGGGCCCGGCGCGCGCACGGAGACGGCCGACGGCGCCCGCGCGCGCACGGAGACGGCCCGAAAGAGCACGAGCATTCCGGCCACAAGGAGCGGCTCCATCACCACGGCCTCCAGCCCTCGGGAACCTCGCCCATGGGCCACTCGACCTCCTCCTCCCACACGAAAAAATAGTAGGCGAAGGCGGAAAGCGGCGCGGCGAGGAGCGGGAGCAGCTCGGGCCCGATCATGCGGACGCCCTCCTGGTCCGCGTGTAGGCGACGCCCGCGCCCGCGGGGTTGCCGTCAATGTCCGTGAGGTCCCACGTCACTATCGCGTTGCCGTCGTCGTCCCTTAGCGTCAAGGTGCTCGCGGTCCCGTCGCGGACCAGGGTGTTTATTATACCCTGCCGGGCCAGCGTCGCCTCGTCGGCCGCCTTGACGACCCTGCGCTGGAGCGAGCCCGCCGGGTTTTCGGGGTCGCCGTCGGCGTCGGGGACGGCGCGCTTGACCGCGTTGGCTATGGCCGACGCCGACAGGGCCTTTAGCCTGCTGCCGATGCCCGACGTGATCATGGACTCGGCCCTCGACCAGACGTTGGCGGGAATGTTGCCCACCGTGGTGGAGATGGTGGTGAGCGTGTTGGAGATGGTGGTGAGCGTCGTGGTGATCTCCGAGAGGAGCCCGCCAAACGTGCCCGTGCTCGTGTGGCCCGTGATGGCCTCGTTGAGCACGTCGTCGGCAATGGCGCCGCGGGAGTTCGAGGAGACGGTGACCTCCTCCGTGCCGAGCGTGGCCATGACGTCCGTCCCGTCAAAGTTTAGGCCGTCCGTCTTGTCCCTGATCGCCTTGAGCACGCTGCCCTCGCCGGACTCTGGTGAGACCGTCTCGCTGGCGAGCGTGGCCCGCACGTCGTACACGCCGTTGTCCTCGACGAGTCCCATGCGCGAGAGCATGGCGAGGACGCCGCCGAGCGTCGTCGGTGTGCCCGTAGGGACGGAGGGGAGGTCCGTGGCGTTGAGCGCCGACGCTATGGCCGAGGACGAGACCGTCGCCGTCGCCGTGGCCGTGACCGTGGGCGGGTCGGCGCGCACATTGTAGAGGCCCGTGGACGACCCCGTCTCGACGAGGCGTATCCTGGCGAGCAGCGCGAGGACGTCGCCCATCGTCGTCGGCACCGCGGACGCGTCAAAGGTGCCGAGCGTCGCCCCGCGCAGCGCGTTCTGTATGTCCGTCTCGGAGAGCACCGTGGGCGTGGTGATGCCCCTTATGTGTTGCCCAAACGTGTCGCTGCCCCAGTCGGGGGATGGCGTGAGCGCCGTCTCGAGCACGGCCCTGCCGATCCAGGTGCGCGCCTGGTTGCCCTCCGAGTCGCGCATGGAGAGGTGCGCCGCAAAGTCGCTAAAGTCCATGCGCACGTTGCCGGTGGAGGACGACGCCGAGAGCGCCGTCTTTGAGACGTCCTCGGCGGCGGCGGCTATCCTCCACTGCGACGTGTTTGCCGGGTTTTGCACCATGCGCACGCGTGAGAGGAGGGCGAGGACGCCTCCGACCTTTGTGGGCGCGGACGCCGGGACGGCGGGGAGCGCGGCGTCCAGAAGCGAGGAGGCGCTGAGTGACGCGGGTCTGTAGGGGACAGTCCTGGTCGTGGTCGTGGACTCCCGGTATGCCGACGGCGCGCCTAGGCCCTCCAGGTTTGGTGTGAAATGCGATGCGATGACCGTCGCCGGGGCCGCCCGGGTGCGCACGCTGAATGAGCTTCCGTGTATGACATAGACATGGGTGGCGGTGACCGCTATCCCGTTCTTGTCGGTTGCTCCAACATTCATGTCCATGGCAGTGGCGCGCGCGCCCGTGGATATGGTGTACGCGACGGCAATGTCCACGTCACCGGAAGTGTTGGAGGAGGTGACCTCCCACATGGTGTCGCCGTGCTTGCCGAGGCCGCCGGTGGCGCTGCCGCGCCCGCCAAGCGCTATCGTGCGCGAGGGGTCCTGCGCGTTTGTCCGCCGGCTGTACCAGACGATGTCACTCTGGCGCCTCACAATGATCCAGTCGTCCGTCACCACGAGCCCCGTGAGTGTGTTTCCCAGTGTGTGCGCCCACGCCTCGGCGGCGGCGGGGACGGATACCTCGGCGCCCGTGGCGATGTCCCACCTGCGCAGGCGGGCTGACCCCGAAAAGTTTTCGCCCAGCGCCCAGACCTCGCCGCCGTGCGAGTCGGCGGCCTCTATAGAGTTCAGGGAGCCGCCCGAGAGGTCCAGCTGCGCCGGGGGCGTTGCCGCGGCGAGGGTCGCGGGGTCGCGGTAGCTCACTCCATTGATGGCAAACAAGTAGAGCGGAGACGTGTGCTCTGTGTGCGTGGTCACCTCCTCCACGAGCCTCACGCCCTCGCCGTCAAGCGTGACCTTGAGGTCGGCCTCGCCGGACGCCGGGCTGGCGGCAAACGAGAGCCTCTTTGCCTTCGCCATGCCGTCGGCGATAAGGCGGCCGAGCGTGCCGCTGTTGTCGGGCGAGGTCGTCGCGGCCTGCGGCGTGGCGGCGAGAATGTCGTCCGCGGACGCGCCGCCCCCGGTGGCCTCGACGTCGTACACGGCGGGCGTGCTTGTCCCGTCGCGCCTTAGCCGTATGTTGGCGAGGAGCGCGAGGACGTCGCGCAGGCTGGTCGGGACCGTGCCCGGCGTGAACGTGCCCACCGTGGTGGAGGAGAGGGCCGTCTCTATCGCCGAGGCGTCCACGGACGCCGTCGCCGTGAGCGTCGGGGACGCGCCCCTGACGTTGTAGTGGTCCCTGTTGGTGGTGTCGCGCACAAAGCCTCCGGAGACTATGGTGTCGATGTCCTGGATGCGCTTGCCTATCGAGTTGTTGTGGGCATCGGTTGGCACCACGCGGGAGACGACGGCGTCGGCTAGGTCGTCGTACGCGGACTGCTCGGTGGGCAGGGTGAGCGAGCCGGGCCCGTCGCGCAGGCCGTAGAGGACGTTTGAGACGGTCTTTGTCGTCGCCGGGTCCGCGTCGGCCTCGCCAGCGGGGACCGAGTCGAGCACGGCCGACGCTATGGCGGCCTGGTTGCCCGGCTCCTCGATGATCTCGCGGCTCACCGTCCTGGTCCTCGCCGAGTCGAACCGGACAAACACCGCGGGGTCGGCGATCTCGACATAGCCGCCGTTTTTCTCGGGCGGGCGGTAAAACGTCTCCCCGTCGCCGATGTACGTGGCCACGCCAAACACGGCGCGCGAGTTGGCCGGCAGGCCCGCCTTGCGCACAAGGTTAAGCCAGCCGGGCAGGATGTTCACGTATGTCGGGTGGACCGAGAACACGCGGCCCATGTTGTTCGGCGACGGGCCCTCATAGTAGCGGTGGAGGAACTTCACCCCGTCCTCCGTGGAGAGGACGGCGTCGAGGAGCCTC
>RKSK01000118.1 GCA_007570915.1 Cenarchaeum sp. | reverse complement strand
CACGATCAGAAACATGAGCGACTTCGCCGGGATCCGGCGGCTGTCGCCTGCCGCCCTCCTGTCCGAGTGCAGCATGGTCCACGCGTTGTGCACCATGAGCGACATCACGAAGCAAAAGATCCTGACGCTCTCGTTCCTGCTCGACGTGCGCATGCGCGTCTGCTTTAGCAGCTTGTAGCCATTCTCAATCCCCCACCTGCGCGGGTACAGCTCGTCCGGGTCGACCGACGGCATGTTGGTGGCGAACGCGATGTGCTTCCCCTCCGGCCCCCTCCCCTCGCTCTTTTTCCTCCTCCTTATGATCATGGCGTGCGGCGCCTCCCTCCCGCGCCCGTTGGAGATGCGCATCGGGAGCACGCGCGCCGCCTTTCCCGCGGCGAACTTTCGAAGCGCCGCCGCGGCGCGGGGCGAGTTTGGGCACGGCATGAGCCAGCGCACCCCGTGCTGCCCGAGGCGCCCCGGCACGCCGGTCGTGAAGGACCCGCGGTCCACGGGCAGCACCGGCCCCGCGCCGGCCCGCCTGCGCACGGCCCGAACGCGCCTGCACACGGTGGAAAAAGCGACCTCGATGCTGTCGCCGGGCACGGCGCGCACGGCGCCAGGCGTGACCCACATCCTGTTGGTCACGCACTGGCGCAGGCGGGGCGGCGCGCCGGCCGCGTCGCGCGCCTGCATGGCCTGGCGCGCCCACCCGGCGGTGGGCATCCTGCCGGCGGTCCCGGCGAGCCCCGAAAATCCGCCGGCCGGGGCGGCGT
Source organism: Cenarchaeum sp. (assembly GCA_007570915.1). Classification (GTDB taxonomy): domain Archaea; phylum Thermoproteota; class Nitrososphaeria; order Nitrososphaerales; family Nitrosopumilaceae; genus JAHRAL01. The sequence goes on along the minus strand of RKSK01000118.1, from coordinate 6,876 downwards.
TGCCGGCGGCCAGCGCGGCCGGGGCCAGGATCGCGCCGGCCCCGTGCCTCTTGCCGGGCAGGGCCGCCGTGCGCAGGCCGCGAGCCCGGCAAGGTTTATACGCCGCGCGCCCCCGCGCCGCGCGCGCAATGTCCGAGACGGAGACCGTCAATATACTGCCCGGCCCTCACGGCGGGAGGCTGTGGGTAAGCCTCGAGGAGATAGAGTCAGGCGAGCCGCTCCTCGAGGGCTGCGCGGGCAACGATCGCCGCGCCGGGGTGATAAAGAGGGCCAGGGCAGAGCTCGCCGAGGGCGGCCTCAGGGGGGACACCCGCTACGCCCGGGCATTTGAGCTGCTCGACATGCTCACCCCGACGTCAAACCACGCCACGTGGTGCAAGCTGCGCGACGAGCTCGCGCGCCTAAGCAGCAACGTCGTGCGCCTGGTCGGCCCAGAGTGCGAGCTTGTGCGCATGGACACGCTAAGGGGAATCAAGAGCGGCGACGAGCTCGCCTCAAGGCTACATTCCGAGTGCTCGCGGTTTGTCGAGGGCAACTGGTCGTCCCAGTTCGACTTTGGGCGATACCTGGAGGACATGATGCGCCACGTCAGCAGCGGCGCAAAGGGCGGGGATGCCGTGCGCAGGTACATTGTGGACATGGCAAGGTTTGGATCCGGGGTCGACGACGGCATGATCCTGCAGGTGATCCTGGCCGTGTACGTCGAGGCGCGCCTGTACGTGGAGGCGTGCGCCGTGTGCGAGGGGATTTTGGGGTTTGAGGGCGACGACAGGGCCAGGATGCTGGGCTCCACGCTCGTGGAGAGCGTGATCGACGGCATCCTGGTCAGGCTGTCAGGGTCGTACGACCCGGGGCGCGACGACAGGCTGGTCCAGGCGTGCATTGGGATGCTAAAGAGGCGCGCTAGGCACCTGAACACGAGGCAGGACACCGGAGACGGCACGCTGCTAAAGAAGGCCTCGCACCTGGCGACCAACATACGCGCCAGGCGCAGGCTCCGGACAGCCGAGGAGATTGACGAGTGGATCAGCGGCAGGTACCCGCTCTCCCACAGGTTCCTAAACCTGGGCAGGGGAACGATTAGGGGGATGCTAAATGCGAGCTCGCGCCTCGTGGAGAACGCGTCAGCCGTGATGGAGCGCCACGACCTCGCAAAGGCCCGCCACATGCCGTGCTCGCAGGAGGGCGCGCTGGACGAGATTGAGGGCATGATACGGAAAATGCACGAGATCGGAATCAAGACGGATCAGGCGTTCAAAAAGTGGAAGGAGGCCATGCGCGACAAGCCGCTGTGGAGCACGCTGCCGGAGATCAGGATATACCTCCGCCTCAGGATCGCGGGGCACGACGCGGGCGTCCACGCGCCCCTGGACGGCGGCGGCAACATTGACCTGCGCCTGCGCGATTGCGACATCGAGGTGCTCTCCCCGGACGACGGGACGCTGCTGCTCTCGCGGCAGCAGGTGGACGACGAGAAGATCGCCATGAGGGCGCTCGGGAAAGCCATGGGCAAGTCACAGCTCGGCTCCGTCGAGGGCCGCACCGCGGTGGTGGCCATGGACTGCTCGCACTTTGCATTCAACAACCCTGAGCTGCGAGGGCTCTTGGCCGCAAAAATCACCGAAAGGCCGCAGCTGGCCGGCGTGTTCCTGATCCTGTTCCGGGGCGACCACTACGAGTCGGACTTTGTCAAAAACCCCGCCGCGGCCAGGCCCGTGCAGGACGCCACCGTGGCCATGATCTCCGAAGCGCTGGGGAAGAGGCTGTAGGGGGCGGCCGCGGCGCCGCACACACATATAGCGGCACGGCGGCAGGGCGCGCCGCCCTGGACCACTACTCGTACGCCGACCGGACGGCCCTGTTCGCCGCGCTGGACCTCCTGTTTCCGCACTGCGACTGCCACGTCCAGCCGTGGTGCGATGCCGGGGCAGGGCACGGCGACCCCACCATGTGCAAGATGTGCCCGTCCTCGCAGCGGTTCCGCATGAGCGACGGGCTCACCTACTGCCCCTTCCAGCCCGGCGCGGCAATAGAGGTCGGCGCGGACGGCAGGATATCGTACGCGCGATCGCCGCACGGGTCGGGGGACTATGGCGGCGGCTATTACGAAAAGGGCGGGCCGGGGAGGCCGTTTGCCGAGTCGCCGCACTGGCCGCAGCTTCCCGGGGACCGGCGGCCAATGGATCCCGACGGCTTTGCGCCAAATGCCCCGCTCCCCGCGGCGTTTCGCGTGGTTAGGGCGGGGCATGGCGAGTCGCCCCCCATACCGTTTCGCGTGCCCGTGCGCGACGGCGCCACGGTGGGGGTGGAATCCCTGGAGCTGGGGTGCCCCGGCATGTCCACGTGCAGGATTCTAATCCCGCGCGACGCCTTCACGGGGCAGGCGCCGGCGCGCTTGGAGTGCGGGGAGGGCGACATGAGGCATGACCTGGCCCTGTACGAGGACAAGCTCTGCGCAGAGCAGGTGCGCGCCCTGGGGGGAGAGCGGGAGTTTGCGTACCGCCACGACTCCACGCTTGCGGACCTGGAGGCGTTTGTGGGGGAGCTCAACCGCGAGAGGCCGGACGGCCTCCAGCTTGACACGGTGATCGTGACCTATGGAATGCATCTCGCGCTGTTTGGAAACGACAAGCGAACGGCCGACTGGACAAGGGGGTACCCAGACTACCGCAACATGGCTCGCCTGGGGGGAATAACCTTCCTCCACCCAGAGCCGGCGCTGTACGAGTGCGGGTTTGCCATGTGCCGCGGGCAGGGGCCGGCCTTTGTGCATGGCCCAACAACGGTGTCCTGCGGGGAGGCCGAGGTGGTCGTGGAGCGCCACTGCGCCGTCGTCGCGCCGCCAGACTCCGGGATCCCGGAGGTTCCGTGGGGAGTACGGTTCAGAGCCAGGAAGGAGCGCGAGGGCGGCAGGGGCACCGGGCAGGGGCCCGGAGGCGGGCATGGCTGAGGCACGCAAACCGTGGGCAGGCCGCGGCCTGGCGCCCGCCCCGCGCCCGGCCGGTGCGCCAGGGGCGCCTTGCGAGCCGCACGGGCTTCTCCCCGAGCTGGCAGGCATGCAGGGGGCGCCCAGACCACGGAGCGCGCGGGGCCATGGCCGCTGACCCGTTCGAGTGCCCCGAGTGCGGCTCGCGGATGCTCAACGACCCTGCGGTTTCCGGGTACAGGTGCCCCTCGTGCGGCAACCACGAGCCGTTCGGGCACGCGATCAACGGCGGCGGCCGGCGCGCGGGGGCGCCCGTGTCGGGGCCTGAGCCTGGCGCGCATGCCAGCGCCGGCTCGGGCCCGGAGGGGACAGGGCAGGGGGCGCTAGATTCGGGGTTCCAGCAGTCAACCCTTGGGAGCCTGGCAAGCATATTGTGCATCGCTTACAGGGGGGCGGAGATCAGGGAGCTGTTCAAGAGGTCGGGCTTTCCGGTGATCTGGGACAATATCGGCGCAAACTGGAAATTTCTTTCCGGCGCCCTTGAGAGGACGCAGCGGGAATTTGGCCCGTACGGCGTGGCGAAAATCCTCGAGGCCGCGTGTGCCCAGCAGGACAGGCTCGGAAACCATGGCGTGCGCGTTGACATGAACGAGTGCCTGGCACCCTTCGGGGTCAGGATTGGGGACGACGGCAGGGTTCGGCGGCTCGGGCACGGGGGGCCGCCTGGCGGCGGGGCGGCGCCGTTTGACCAGAGGCGCTACCACCAGGCCGTCATAGCGCACGCCAGGCCAAAGTTCCTCAGGGGCGACCATTTTGGCGCCGTCGTTGAGGGCTGCAAGGTGCTCGAGGAGCTGGTCAGGTCAAGGTCGGGCATCGATGGCTATGGGACAGGCCTCATGGAGAGGGCGTTTGGGGAGAGGGGGCCACTGGAGGTGGACATGGCCGACCTGACGGGCACGACCAGGGACGGCATACGGCGGGGGCTGGGATCCATGTGCGGGGGGATTGTGGCCAGCGTGCGAAACCCCGCCTCCCACGAGTATGAGGAAAGGTTTCCCATCGGCAGCGCAGACGCCCTTGACATACTCGGCGTCATCAGCTACCTCTGCAGGCAGGTGGAGAGGATGAGGCGCAGGCCGGGGTTCCGGCCCTGACCGCAAAAACGGGGAGGCGGCCGGAGCCCCCAGGATATGCCTAGAACGGGGCGCTCCCGCACACGGGGGGATGGCGGTGGGCGTAGCGGCACCGGCAGCCGGGGTGGACAGGTATGGGCGGCCTCCACACCCATGGCCTCCACGCCCTGCGGTCAAGCTGGCGGCATATCTGGCAGGCGCGCCCGTCGCGCTCGGCGCAAAACTCGTACAGCGTGACGGGGCGCGTGAGATCATAGTTGAGCGCCACGCGGTCGCTTGCCGCCCTGTCCTTGGCTAGCTGGAGCATGACGTCCTCGGGCGTGCCCTCGCGCAACGGCTTGAGCCAGGGCCTTTTCCTGCGCCTCTCGCGGTCCCGCTCGAGCAGACGCTCGACCTGCGCCCTCGTGTAGCGCACGCGCGGGTTGCCCGTCGCCAGCGGGTCCGCGGGCCTGCGCACCATGGCGCCCGGCCAGGGCTCGTCAGTGGGCCACTCGAGTGGCCTGCTGCGCGATCCCCGCCCCTTCACCCCGCAGTCCAACGCGGGCGGTCGCCGCGCGGGCGGCATTAAACCGTGCGCTGGCGCGCACGTGCCCGTGGCCAGGGTCGCCTGGCGCCACGGAGACACACATCCCAAAAGCAGGCCCCGCGCCCGGTCCGTGCCAAGCAGGTCAATGGGGGAGCCCCGGCGGGCCGCCGGTGGCGCGGCAAGAGGCGGGGCCGTGGGCGGCGCAGGCGGGCAGGGAGATGGCGGGGAGCGGCAGCGCGCCCAGGGCCGTGGCGCGGGCGGTCGCCCGGCAGCGCGGGGCCTCCGCACCGCCACCAGGCCAAACAAAAAGCACACGGCGGGCACGATCCTGGCCCTGGCCGCGCCGGGCGCCGGCAACGGCGCCCCGGCCGGCGGCTTCCCTGGGCCAGGGGGGCACGCCGGGACCTCCGGCAGGGTGCCCACCGCCGGGCGGGCGCGCCAGGCGCGGGCAGGGGCGCGGTGGTGGAAGGCGCCGGAACGGGCGGCCGTGGCGGAAAGCCACTGCCCCCCGGTGGCAGGCGTGCTGGGGCGTGGGCAGAGGCAGGCGCCCGTTCCACCCTAGACGCGCGGGTCGGCCGATCCCGGCCCAGTCGCGCGCACGGAACTCGGCCGCGCGGGCCGGCTGTAATGTATATATTGTACCCATGGCGGCAGCGCCCGCAAATGGGCTTAAAAGGAGACCATGGAATTGATCAAGTACGCCCGAGCAAGTACTCCTACAATGTCTCCCAGGAGAACGGAGAGAACCCGCTAGACGACAACGCAGAGTGAAACGCGGATTTTTAATTTTTAGGTTTGCGCCAGGAGGCGGCTGCGCAGGCGCCCCCGCAATCGCCCGCAGGCGCCCCCGCACTAGGCGGCGGTCTGCTGCGTTCCCCCTCCATCTGCCCGAGCATGCCCGCAAGCCCAGGTGGCCCGAGCCAGGGGCGCCATGCCCCCTGGCGCCCCCGCTTGCGGCTGCCCGCGCGGGCCACGGGGCCGCCTTGCGCGGACATAGAGCCGGAGCGGGCGCGGGCTCGCGAGCGCGGCGCTCGGCGTCCAGGGGCCTTTGCCGCGGCGCCCCCTAGAAGAGCCACCTGCCGGGCATTCCGGGGCACGTAAAGGAGTCTGGCCGCCTCCAGCCGTCGTCTTGGCTGGGCTCTTCCTGGGCGTCATCGTCTGGCCTGCGCATCGCGTCCCGCTCTGCCTCCCTGTCGGCCATGGCAGCGCACTCCAGCCCGATCAGGGCGTGCGCCATGCCCATGTGCGCCATGGAGTTTTTGGTATCCAGGTGGATCGCGATCCTGAACGCGTCGCGCGCCGCGCCCAGCTCTTCAAGGCGCAAGAAGAGGTGGCCAATGCTGACGTACGTCTCGGCATAGCCGGGATCAAGCGTCAGGGAGAGGTTGTACTCTGCCATGGCCTCCTCGTGCCTGCCGAGCTCGCGCAGCGCGTCCCCCCTGCCGCGGTGCGCGTTGGCGTTGCCGTCGTCTAGCCGTATGGCAAAGTCAAACGCCGCCATGGCCTCCTCGTGCCTGCACAGGCGCCCCAGCGCAACGCCCCGCCCCAGGTGCGCGCCGGCGACGGACTGGTCAAGCCTTATGGACCGGTCAAGCGCCGCGAGTGCCTCCTCGTGGCGCCCCAGGCTCGACAGCGCGAGTCCCCTTCCCAGGTGCGCGCCGGCGCTGGCGGGGTTGAACCCAATGGCGGCCCTGAACGCGGCCAGGGCGTCCCCGTGGCGGCCCAGCCCGCGCAGCGCGTACCCCCTCTGTATGCGCGCGCTTGTGAGGTTGGGGTTGAGGCGTATGGCCGCGTCAAGCTCTGCCAGCGCCTCCCCGTGGCGGCCCCTGGCTCGATGGGCCGCGCCCATGTACATGCGGACCTCGGCGTTGCCGGCGTCGGCCTCGGCTGCGAGCCCAAGCTTTGCCAGGGCCTCGTCGTGCCTGCCCTGGCTGTACAGCGCCCTGCCCTCCCTGGCAAGCAGGGAGCTGTCCGGCGCGGCGTGGGAGCCGTTCGCGGATCTTGGATCGCTTTTCGGTTGGCGATCGCCTTTTGCCATTGGCGGGGGGCAATTCTGGAACTATATAACTCTCGCCCCGATCGGCGGATCCCGCCGCCGGCCCGCTCGCGGCCCTGGCCCTTTTGGCCTAACAAAAGACGCGTCCCCCCGCGCCGTGCCCGCGCCGTGGGCCTGGCACACACATCCCAAAAGCAGGCCCCGCGCCCGGTCCGTGCCAAGCAGGTCAATGGGGGAGAGCCCCGGCGGGCCGCCGGGGCTCTCCGCCATTGACCTGCTTGGCACGGACCGGGCG
>RKSK01000121.1 GCA_007570915.1 Cenarchaeum sp. | reverse complement strand
GCGCCACCACCCCACAAGGCCGGCGACCATTTGGTCGACTCTGTTAGACCATGCAGCCCTAATATGCCGAGCCGCAACCGGCGGGCCGAGGGGAGCATATCTGGCAAGGACGCGCAGGGTAAACAGGTACTGTGTGGACTGTGGGGCGCGCCTCGTCTACTATCCGCGCCTCTCAAACCCAAAGGCGCCAAACGAGCACCGCGTGCTCGTGTACGCGTGCCCCGACTGCACGCGCGACTTTGAGCGCCCAAAGATGTTCTCCATACGGCGAAACGAGGAGTCCAGCCCGCTAGAGGCCGTCGAGATTGCCATAACGCAGGAGAGGGCGCGCTCGGGCGCCTAGGCGCGGGCGGGCAGTCCCCCGCCTGCCCAACTTTAGAGAAATGCCGCACTGCGGCGCGCTTGCGCGTGCCGGCGATATTGGGCATTTCTAAACTCGGGTTTAGAAATCCAGGCCGCGCGGCAGGGCGCGAAACGCCCGGCCCCCGGTGCGCATGGTGCTTGGCCCGGCGGGGCGGGCCGTTGCCCGCGTCGCCGCCCTGACGCGCCTGGCGCCGGCGCCAGGCGGCTGCCCCCCTGCGTGACGCCGCGGCCAAAGCCCCCCCCCCCAGTGCGGCCAAGGCCGGCCCCTGTTACCAGGGGGCTTGCGCGGCGCTTTTGGGCCTGTGGGGGAACGCCCCGCGCCGGGGCGGGGCGCGCCGGCGCGCGGACGGCCTGCCGGGCGGCGCCGCGTGGGGTCACGGCGGCCAGGAACCCCCGCGCCGCGGGGGGTTTAGCTCCTAGGCACGGCCTGCGCCAGCGGGGCATCGCCGGGCGGGCCACCGCCATGCTTTGGGCGTTGGATCCCCGTGTCAGGCGTGAAAGCTAAACCCCCCTCCGGATCGGCCGTTTCCGGAAATGTCGCCCCACTCGTGGGCGGGCCTCCCCCGGAGGGGGGTTTAGCTTTTGGGCGTGAAACGCCCAAACAGCCCCCTGCTGGCCGTCCTGCGCCCTGGCGCCCCCGGCTGGCCGTCGCGGGGTTTTGGCCGGTGCCTCTCGTGCGTCACCGTCACCCCTCCGCAGCTGCCGCCCCCATGCTGGCAGTCGCGGGGTTTTGGCCCGCAGAAGCAGGGACAAGGCAGGCCTCCGGGAGCCCAGAACCGGGAGGCATGGGCGACTCAACGTGGGCCAGGGGGCACATCCCACACAATGCCTGCCTTCCGGGAGCCCTGAACCGGGGCACGGGCGCCCCGGGCCGCCTCACGCAGCTGGGATCTGCTACGTTTGAGCCTGCGCAAGCGGGCGCGCCCGCGCGCGGGGCGCCGGACTTTGGCATTTTTTGGCCCCGCGCAGGCGCCGTGGCGCGCCCGTGCGCATATTTGATGTTTCTAAACTCGGGTTTAGAAATGGCAAATATCGCAGCGTGGGCGCACGGGGGCTAGGACACCTGCGCCCCGCCCACGGCGGCGCGGCCGCCCCCGGAGCCCGCGGCTGGCCTGCCCCCGCCGCGCTCCATGGCCGCCGTCATTGCCCTGTTCACTATCTCGGCGACGGCGCGCCGGCGGTACGCGGGGTCGACGCGCTTCTTGCCCTCCTCGGGCAGCACGGACGCGCCGGCCCTCTCGACGATGGTGGCAATCCCGCGCGTGGCCTCCTCTATGGCCGCCGAGTGGCGCTCCCCAAAGTCGGCGGGGACGGCCTGCGGGAGCATCCTCACCGGCGTGCCATAGTGCTTTGTGACGCCCCCGCGAGACTCGGTGACCCTCACGACCTCGACGAGGCCGGCGGCGCGGAGGACCTCGATGTGGTGGCGCACCGTCGTGAGCGCCCTGCGCCGGCCCCTCCTGGCCAGGCCGTCGGCGACCTGCTCGGCAGTCAGCGCCCTCCCGCACAGCAGCGCGAGCGCCTGCGACCTGACGGGGTCGGCCACGGCGGCGGCCCGCGCGGGGTCGATCGCGATCGTCCGTGCCACCTCGACGGGCCTGTCAAGCAGCGTCGCCATGCCGCCCCCCGCCGGCCCGCGCGCCAAAAAGGGCGCAGGATCAGGACTTTTGGCCGCTTTTATCAACTATAGCTCACAACCACCGGCATTGGAGCGTTTCTACTGGCTTGGCAGATGGACATAGTTTAACTATGACAATTGCTTATTATATCTAAATTAATAGTAGTAGAATTATATCTATATATTTTAACAAGGCAAATGACAATAGCACTATGTGTATAGAAATATAGTCATGTCAATGGAAAGTTCCAAGCTTGGCGGCACGGCGGCGCCGGTTCCCCACACGGCCGCACTTGCAGGTGGCGGGAGGCGCCATGTGGGGAGCAACTAGAGTCCGCAGGCGCGAGCCCGAGGCGGGGCGCCGGCACGGGCGACGGCAAGCTCCGCGATCTCGCAGGCAGTCTCCTCTTTAAGGCAGGCGGCCCGGTACGCGGCTAGGCCGCCAAGGGCGCCGGCGCGACGGAAACTATGCGCAAAATGGGCGGAGCCCGCACATCGAAGGATAAAGATGGCCGTTCCCGGCCCGTTCTAGGCAGCAGGGCGCACTATGCCCACAGGCCGCCAAGGGCGACAAACGCCGCCGCTGCCCCCATACCAGCCATTGCAATGCCCACAAGCAGCGCCGCCTGCGACCTGGATGCCCTCTTGCTGATCTTGTTCGCTTCCCTCTCGCGGCTATATAGGGACTTGACGCATGACCCGGCAAGGGCCCTGTAAAACGCCTCGTCTGGGAGCGCCGAGCAGGCGTCAAGCGCGGCGGTGTCCACGCCCCCGTCCTTTCCAAAGTTTTCGTACAAGATGGGCTGCACCACGTCGTGTTTTGACCGCAGGCCCACGGAAAGCAGCAAGGACGCCATGACCCATACCATCCCTGACGCACCGCACAGTACTGCCAGCCATGTGGCAAAGATCTTCCCATGGCTCATGGCGCTGCCGTCCTGTAGCCCACCCCCGGTATACCCAACAAACACGCCCATTCCAAAAATCAGGGCGCCCAGGACAGCCACCCCCATCTCTTGCCTAGCCTTGACCCTCGCCATCACGCTTCTTAGCATCTCGTCGTGAGACGCCAGCTGCCCGAGCAGCGCGCAGCAGAGCACCCTATAGAGCACGAACGCCCCGACCCCCTGCGGCCCTGCGCGGCGCGCCTACCAATATGGCATCTTCCCCCCGAGCTTCAGCAGTATCTTTTTTGGATCCTTTGGGTCCCTCACGATGCAGCACTCGTCGACCTTTTCCTCTTCTGCCAACGCGCGCGCGCGACGCGGCGGGCCTTATAAAGTTTTAAGGGGCAGGTCGCGGCGCCCTCCCTCGCCGATCCCCGCCGGCAGGCGCGGCGCCCTAGAGCGCCTCGCCCGTGATGCGCTCGTACGCGTCGGCGTAGCGCGCCGACATCGTCTCTACAACCTCGGGCGGTATGGCCGGCGGGCGCGGCGCCCCGCCGCCGGCGCGCTCGCGCTCAAAGCGCGCCTTGTGGCCCTCCTGCGCGAGCCAGTCGCGCAGTATCTGCTTGTCGTACGACTCCTGGACCCTGCCCGGCGCGTACGAGCCGGCCGGCCACAGCCTGAACTCGTCCGGGCCGACCGAGTCGCCCAGGGTGATCTCGCCGTCGAGCATGCCAAACTCCAGCTTGAGGTCGGCCATCACAAAGCCGGCGCGGGCCGCCACGGCGGACATCTTGGCGTATATGCCCAGCGTCATCGACTCGAGGGCGCCATAGGTCTCCCCGTCGGCGAGGCCCAGGCGGGCCGCGGACTCGCGCGTGACGGGCTCGTCGTGCTCGGCCTTTGTCGTGGGGTCAAAGACGGGCCGCGGCAGCCTGGCCGCCAGGCGCGCGTCCGCCAGGTCCAGGCCGGACCTGCCTGCGGCGTGGCGGTCGTGGAGGCTCCCGTACAGGTACCCCCTCGCGACGCACTCTACCGGGATCATCTCCATGCGCCTCACGAGCATGTCCGTCCCCGAGACGCGCCTGACAAAGTGGCTCGGCACGCCGAGCTCGCCGAACCAAAACTCGGCAAAGCGGCAGAGGGCCTCGCCCTTTTGCGGTATCTCCTCGGCAAACCTCACGTCGTACGCCGAGACGCGGTCGCTAAAGTGGAAGCGCAGCAGGCCGCCGCCGGCGTCATAGACGTCCTTTACCTTGCCGGATGCCACGAGGCGCACGCGCGCGGCGGCGCGCCTAGCCCGATTTAACTGCACGCCGCGCTCCCGCGCGCCGCCCCCCTACGGCACCCACGCCGGCAGCGAGGCGGCCGTGTTGTGCTCCCTTGGGCGGCCGGCCTCGCGGAGCGCCTCGAGCCTATCCCCTGCGACCCGCCTTCTCTTGAGAGGCGCGTGCTCTGCGGCAATCATGCCCTCCATGGTAGGCGGGCTGCCCCTGCCGTATGTGCGCCTGAGCATCTCGGGACGCCGCGGGGGCGGCCGCCCGCCACAGGCAAAGTTACGCCTGGGGCTGGCTCCCGCGGCCACAGGCGCGCCGACGGCGAGACCGTGGAGGATGCCTCCCCCTGTGGCTGTGGCCGCGGCCGGCCCTGCCCCGGGCTATGGGTTGACTGCCCAAGGCCCCACGGGCACGGGCCGCGCGGCAGGCGCCGCGCGCGGCGCGCCCCCCTACGCGGCCGCGGGCGCCAGGGCGCGCCCTTTTGCGATCCGCGCCCACGCCTCGCCGACCTCGGTGCGCGCGGCGCGCACGATCACCGTCGCCTCGGCCCACGTGATCTTTTCGCGGCCGCGGCCGGCCCTGTTAAGCCACTCGGCCAGGCCGGGCGTCTCGCCGTACGCGCAGACGCCCCTGGCCACGGCCTCGGCGCCGGCCACCTCGCGCGCCGTGAGCGCGCCCTCGGCGCCGGTCATCTCTATCCCCGAGGCGGTGTACCTTGCCGCGCCGAGCCCGACGGCCCTCTCGAGCGCCTCGTACATCCACTCCTCGCCCAAGCCCGTTCCCTCGCCGTGTCCCGCGGGGCGGTGAAGGTGGAGCACCCCGTACCGGTCATTCCGCACGGCGCTGGAGAACCTCGCGGCGTACAGGGCCCCCTCGGACATGTGCAGGCCCCGCTCCTCGCGCATGCGCCTTGCGACCTCGCCTGTCGGCAGGGGCCGCCCGGCGTCAAGCAGGACCGTCACCATGGCGATGGCCAGGGCGACCTCATGCTCGTCCACCGCCGGAAACATGGACATGGCCCTGCGGGCCGCCGCAAAGAGCTCCTCGCGCCGCGAGGCGTCGCGCTCGGCGAGGGCGACCAGCCTTACCACGTCGAGGCGAACCCCCTCCAGCGCCGCCTTTTCCCGGCGTATCTCGGCCCTGAGCCCGGCGGCGCGGCGGCCGTCGCCGCCGCGCTCCTCCCTGTACAGCTCGCCGGACAGGCGGGTCATGCGGGACGACCACTCGCGCCCGGCCTCCGCCACCGCGCGCATGCCCTCCGTGGCGCCATGCCTCGCGCTGCCTGCCGCCTTGGGCGGCGCGCGTGGCGGGCGGGTGTTATAAGCCTTCAAACCACACCTCCGCCCCCAGGCGCCCGAGGCGGTCCAGCTGCCCATAGGCCGCGCCGTCCAGCCAGGGCCTGCGCGACATGACTCGCACGCCCCCCGGCCCGACGCGGGCGCCGTCGGGCAGGCGGACCTCGCACTCAAAGGCGTTCCTGGCCGCCTTTGGCGAGCACTCGCTTGTTGGCGACGTCTGCGCTTGCATCATCGACGTCCGCGTGCCCGACGGCTTTGTGTTCCACGCGGCGAAGCGGAGGATAAGGGAGGAGCTGCCCAACGCGCGCATAAAGATAATGGAGCGTTTCCCGGAGCCGCGGTGGACGCGCCCCCGCTGGCACGTCGGCATCGGCATAGCCGCCGGGATCGCCCTGGTGTTCATCTCCGAGCTGCTGCGCCCCCTACCAACCTTGGTGCGCCCTTGCCCCCGCCATTCCCCTGGCCGCCCGCGCGCCCCGCCGCGCGCGCCGACTGCCGATGGGCGGCCCCGAACGGCGAGGTCGTCAGGCTTGATCACGCGTGCGGCCATCTCGCATCCCCTGCGGCTTCGCGACGCTCATGGCACAGGTCGTCCCCCCGCGGCCGTTCTTGCCCGGTTTTGTCTAGACGGGCGCCCCACTCATGCCTGGGCATGCGGCGGCGCCGCGGCCAGGCCATGCTTAATATAGATCCAACCATCCGCCCCCCGCGATGTCGGGGGGGAAAGGCAACGGGGACGATTACGAGGCCGAGACTGCCAGGCTAAAGAAGGATGCGCGCGAGCAGAAAAGGCTGTTCGAGGCAAGAAAAGAGGAGCTTGTCAAAAAATACCCCAAGCAGACCATCGCGATGTGCGCAGGCGAGGTTTTTGTGGGCAAGACCATGTACGAGGCGGCCGTCAAGGCCAGGGAGGCGCACCCGGGCAGGGCATCGTTCTTTCACGCGTACGGCGCAGGCGTCCCCTGGATAGGGGGATGAGCCTGCCGCTTCAAGTGGCGAACGGAAGGTTTGCCGCAAAGTGCTCCCTTCTCGGCAATCCCGACCAGGAGCTTTTGGGCGTCATCGACACGGGCGCAACTGTCACGTGCGTGGACGCGCGGGTATGCAGGCTCGCAAACCTCAGGTTTTCTGGGGACGTTGTCCTTAGGTGCGTGCACCAAAGTCACAGGGACGTCGTGAGTACGCGCTTTGGCGATATCAGCATATGCGGCGTGACGGTGCGCACCACGATACACGAGCTTGACATGGGGCCAGAGTCCGCTAGAGGGGGCGTTAACGCCATCCTGGGGTGGGATGTGCTGGGCGAGTTCAGGGTCACCCTGGACAGGCCGTGCGGCACGGGCATGCTGGAGCAGCGCGCGCCGGGGCAGGCGGCAGGCGCTGCCGGCCCCAACACATAGGCGTCAAGCGCCGCTGACCTCCTGCGCCCCGGTGCCGCACGCATTGCCGTGGCGGGGCCTTTTCGCGGTGGGCGCAAAGACGGGCTCCCCGGCTGGGCCCGTGCGGGCCGCCCCGCCTGTCGCGCAGTCGTGGCCAGTCTCCGCCCCCTCCCCCATGGCCCGCCGCATCGCAGTCAAGCGCACGCCAAACTCCT
>RKSK01000045.1 GCA_007570915.1 Cenarchaeum sp. | reverse complement strand
TTCCCACAACCTCGGCGAGAAAGGCCGACCTTGCGGCGCCGTCCCCAAACGGCTCTGGCTTTTCGCCTGCGCGCGCGGGCCTCGCGGCGTGCAGGTCGATGCCCAGCAAGCCCGCCAGCGGCCCGGACTCGCTGTCGTGGTACTTGTACCCCATGTCAAAGCCGTGGCGTGTGGCGATCGCGACGCAGTGCTGGATCACAAAGTCGCGCAGGTCGCTTTCCATTTCGTCGTTGACCACTCCGTGCTCCTCGAGGATGCCAACAAGCCGCGCGAGCCTATCTAGGCGCGCCTCGCGGTCCTTGCCCCACTGGATAGCCTTGGCACGATCCTCCTCGCTCTTGGCTTCCTTGAGCAGGAGCTCGACAGACTTGGCATTGTCTGCCAAGAAGGGGTACGGGTATGTGTCTTGCGCCGCCACGGGGGGCGGCGGGGGGCGGGAGGCTATAAGTCGTGCGCCGCATGCGGGCCGGAAGCGTGCGTTTCCGGGGCCTGCGTCAGTGGCCTGCGGGCTGTGCGGCGCCGCCGTCGCGCGCGCCGCTCCCCGCGCGGCGCCCCGTGCGCGCCGCCGCCGACTTTATCGCCGCGGCGAGGTCCTCGCGCGTGACCTTGACCTCCCTTGGCCTGTCCGGCGCGTCCCTGAGCTGCCGCCGCAGGGCCGCGAGGGCCGCGGCGTTTGCGGCCTCGGCGAGCTCACAGGCGCGATCGCGTCAATCTCGTCAAACAGCACGACGCACGGCGCGGCCTGGCGCGCCTTGCGGAACACCTCGCGGACCCCCTTTTCGGACTCGCCGACCCACTTTGAGAGGAGCTCCGGCCCCTTTATCCCGATAAAGTTGAGGCCCGACGTCGAGGCGACGGCCTTGGCCGTGAGCGTCTTGCCCGTGCCCGGCGGTCCGTGGAGCAGTATGCCGCGCGGCGCCGCCGCGCCGGACGCCTCAAAGGCCTCCCTGTGCCTGACTGGCCACTCGATGGCCTCTTGCAGCTCCTCCCTTGCGCGCTCGTTGCCGCCGACGTCCTCCCAGGACGTGTCGGGCACCTGCACGAGGACCTCGCGCAGGGCCGACGGCGAGGCCTCGCGCAGGGCCGCCTCGAGGTCCGCCTTGCCCACGCCCACCCTCTTGAGGGCCTCGGCGGGTATGCGCCCCTCGCCGGGGTCGATCTCGGGCAGTATGCGGCGCAGCGCGCCCATCGCCGCCTCCCTGGCCAGGGCCTCGAGGTCGGCCCCCGTAAACCCGTGGGCCGCCGCGGCGATCCCCTCGAGGCACCCCCTGTCCTCTATCGGCATGCCGCGCGTGTGTATGTTCAGTATCTCGAGGCGGCCGGCGGCGTCGGGCACGCCGATCTCTATCTCGCGGTCGAGCCGGCCGGGCCGGCGCAGCGCGGGGTCGATCGAGTCGGGCCGGTTCGTCGCGGCGATCACGACGACCCTGCCGCGCGGCGTGATCCCGTCCATGAGCGTGAGGAGCTGCGAGACTATGCGCCGCTCGAGCTCGCCGCCGGCCTCGTCGCGCTTTGGCGCGATAGAGTCGAGCTCGTCGATGAATATGATGCTCGGCGCCGAGTCCTGGGCCTCCTTGAAGACGGCGCGCAGGCGCTCCTCGGACTCGCCATAGTGCCTTGCCATTATCTCGGGGCCGCTCAGGTGGACAAAGTTCGAGTTGGTCTCGCCGGCGACGGCGCGCGCGAGCAGCGTCTTGCCCGTGCCCGGCGGGCCGTGGAGGAGGACGCCCTTTGGGGCCTCGATGCCGACCCTCTCAAAGAGCTCGGGGTGGCGCAGCGGGAGCTCGACCATCTCGCGAATCCTCAGGACCTCCTCGCGCATCCCGCCGAGGTCGTCGTACGTCACCGCCGGGCGCGTCGCGGCGTCGACCGACTGGACGATCTCGCCGAGCGCAAACTCGGTCTCGTCGGTCACGAGGACGGGGCCGGACGGCCTCGTCGACTTTATGACGAACTGGAGCTGCCCGCCCATCGTCGTCCGCGCCGCTATCACGTCGCCCTGCGTGAGCACGTGGTTGAGGTAGTTGCCCGCCATGTACTCCTTCACCGTCTCCTCTACGACCTTTTGCGTCGTGGACACGGTGACCTTTTGCGCCGCGGCGACCTCGACGGGCGAGACGGTGACGCGGTCCCCAATCCCCGCGCCGGCGTTCCTGCGCGTCATCCCGTCAATCCTCACGACCCCGGTCCCCTGGTCGCCCGACGGGCCCGGCCAGAGCATTGCGTACGTCTTCTTGTCCCCGACTATCTCGAGTATCTGGCCCGTCTCCCAGCCGTGCCCGCCGATGACGGCGGGATCCACCAGCGCGCGGCCCTCGCCCACGTGGCGCTGGCCCGTCTCCTCGACCCGCAGTTCCGTGTTTTTCTCCTCCATCATTCGCTCACCATAAAAAAAAGAAGGCTACTGGACCTCCACCTTGCGGCCGGGCGGCTTTTCGTCGCCCGCGAGCCGGAAGGTCACTTCCAGTATGCCGTTCTTGTAGGTTGCCTTCGCGGAGTCCCTGTCGACCTTGCGCTCGAGCGGGACCGCGACGCGGTAGCGCTTTTCCTCGCGCTCGGCGGCGATGCTGACGCGCCTGGTGTCCACGGACACGTCAATGTCTCCGCGCTCCACGCCGGGCATCTCGACGACCAGCTTGGCGGTCCCCTCCTTTTCGTTGGTGATCGTGTCCACGTTGGGCTCACGAGCACCCCCCTCGGGGGCCGCGCCGGCGTTGCCGAACTCCTTGAAGACGGGCCTGCCGTCCGGGCCGACTGCCAGGGTGTAGCCATAGCAGACCGAGCCCGGCCCGCAGGCCTCGTGGCCTCCCAGGGCCTGCGGGCCGGCATGCGGCCCGAGGAGGGTCCTGAAGAGGCGCTCTATCTCTCGCTCCATTGCCAGAAGTCATAGGCTTGACACATTATAAAATAATCGCGGATCCCAGGGTTTTGTTACGATATGCTAATATATCAGTCAGGCCTGAAATGCCCCCATGAGGGCGCCGGGAACGACCGTCCATGACGCCGTGCGCGAGGTGATCACGCGCAACCGCTCGCTGTACGACTGCGTCAAGATGGGCATCGCCAACTATACCGCCCTCGCCGAGCGCATCCGGCCGGCCGTCGAGAGGCAGACCGGCGCGCCGGCGAACCTCAACACCATAGTCGTGGCCATAAAGCGCTACGCCGACTCGTTCGGGGGCCGCGCCCGCGTGGGGGAGGGGGCGGACCCCGCCGAGGGCGCGCTCAGGGACGCGCGCCTCTCGCTGACCGACGGCGTCGTCGGCGTGACCGTCGCGGTCCGCGACCTGGGAGGCAGCCCGCTTGACGTCATCGGGCGCCTCGCCGAGGCGACTGACAAGTACGAGTTTTTCAGCGCCGCCGGCTCGTTTAGCCTCATCGTCGAGGACGCCGCCGGCGCGCGAGACGTGCTCGAGGACGTCGGCGGGCGCGGGCGCCTCAGCCGCGGGCTCGCAAAGATAACGATCACGGTTCCCGGGGGGCACACGCACTCGGATATCGTCTCGTATGTCGCCGAGCTGCTGCATGACGGCGGGATTGAGCTTGTCAACGCGTTCTTTGGGCACGACGCCGTCACGGTCATACTCGACGAGCGCGACGCGGCGCGCGCGTACGACCTGCTGCGGTCGCAGTCATAGGCCCGCGCACGCCTCGCGCGCCCACGCCGTGCGCGTGCCGTTGTCCGTGCCGCGCGAAAACTCGGAGACGCCGCAAAACTCGGCTAGCACCGGCGCGTGGCCGCCGGCGACCATCTCGGCGTTTGCGATTGCGGCGCGGCCGCCGGCCTCGCACGCGACTGCGGCAATTGCGCGCCCGTGGCTCCCGCCGCGCTGCGCGTCATCAACGTCAACTGCGGCGCGCGCGCCGACGGGGCAGAGCTCGGCGAGGCGCGCGGCCGCCTCGGCGTGGCCATCCTCGCCGCGCTCCGGCGCGTCGACTAGGACGAGCCTTATGCGCGTGCCGTCAACGTCCAGCGTGTCGCCGTCGATGACGCGCGTGACACGGCCCTGCCAGCACATGTCGGCCTCGGCGCTGCCAACGCACG
>RKSK01000116.1 GCA_007570915.1 Cenarchaeum sp. | reverse complement strand
CCGCCGTCGTCCGCGGGCGCCCGATCGCCCCCCTCGCCGCGCGTCCCTTGCGGGTCCCCCGAAAGGCGCGCCGTGCGCGGGGCTCCGCCGCCGTCGAGCGGCGGCCCCGTGCCGCCCGGCGCAGCCTGCGATCCAGGCGTGAACGACGTGCGCGGCGCGCCCGTGTACGCGGGCCCGCCGGGCGCGTCCCGCCCCGCGCGCGAGTCCTGCGCGCCGGCAGAGTACTCGCCGTCGCGCGGGACGGCGTCAAGGTCCCCGACGTCGCGGTCCGGCCCCGGCGCCGCGGGGCCTCGCGAGGCGCGCATGTGCTTGAAGACCATAAACCCTATGATTATGGCGATCAGGATATAGTTCACGGGCGGCGCGAGCGCCTTTGTCACGTACCCGACCTTTGGGACTATGTGCATGACCTTGCCGATGTACTTGTCGCCCGTTATCGGAAAGTCCGTGCCGGGTATCGATATCTGGTTTGCGTCGCCGCGCGTGCGCAGCGTGCGCGGGTCCTCGGAGAGGACCTCGACCACCCTGTGGACTATGACCTTTTCTGCCCCGTCGGGCCGGTCAAAGACGATAATGTCGCCCACCTCCACGTCCTCGATCGGGTCGTGGCCCTGGACCAGCAGTATGTCGTTGACCTCGAGGGCCGGCTCCATGCTCCCGCTGGCCACGACATAGAACGGGTAGGGCGTCCCAAAGGCGACGTACATGGCGAGCCACCCCGCGAGGAGCATCGCGCCGGCCACGGCGAGCTCTGTGACTATCTTGTTTCGCGCCAACGCTGCCGCGCGGGGCGCGGGCATGGCAACATAAACATTGCTAGGGGGGCGCGGCGGGGCTAGAGGGCCTTGCCGCACTGCTCGCAGAACTTTGAGGCCTCCCTGTTGGCAAAGCCGCACGACGCGCACGCGCCGCGCGGGGGCGCGGCGGGCGGCTGCGGGCCGCCCCCCTGCGCGGCCGCGCCGAGGACGACAATCTCGCCGACGGTCCCCACGCGGCTCCATGGGACGCTTGAGACCGTGCCGTCCGGCGCCTCGACGGCGAGGACCAGCGAGCCGGACGCGGGGTCGACGCCCACCTGGCTGGCGGTTCCCACCATGACGGCGCGCTCGTCATAGACGGCCATGCCGGCGATCGAGCTGATGTCGCCGGGCGCGGCGGGCGGCGGCTGCCGCGGCGCAGGCTCCGGCGCCGCGCCGGGCGCCGCCGCCGGGGGCGGCGCGGCGCCCATGGGCCGCGCGAGGCCGGCGTCTGCGGCCTCGTCGGGCTTGTGGAACACGCGGTACTCGGCGATCGGCGACTCGCACGCCGTGCAGACGTACTGGCCGCGCTCCACGAGCACGAGGTTATCCGAGACGGTCTCGTTGGGCTCCTCGTGGTCGATCCTAGGGCAGCCCTCGTAGGCCTTTTCGCAGGTGTTGCAGTGGTACGACGAGACGGAGGCCTCCGGGAGGCGCCCGATCGGGGCAAGGAACAGGTCAGGGCCGCCGAGGTTGCCCTTTT
Organism: Cenarchaeum sp.; assembly: GCA_007570915.1. Classification (GTDB taxonomy): domain Archaea; phylum Thermoproteota; class Nitrososphaeria; order Nitrososphaerales; family Nitrosopumilaceae; genus JAHRAL01. The sequence goes on along the minus strand of RKSK01000116.1, from coordinate 8,761 downwards.
GCTGCAGGTCGTCGCCTATGGTGGCCATGACAAACCCGCCGGAGCCGCGGAGCTTTTTGAGCCGCTGGTCTGCGCTCACGGGGGGCGCGGCAGGACGTGCCGCATTTAAGTATACTCTGCCGGCCGGGCGGCCTCGGGGCGCGCCTGCGCGGCGACAGGCAGCCATGGCGCGGCCGCCTGCGGCCTGGCCATGTGACAGGCCCTGCCCGGCGGCAAGAATTTAGTCATGAGCGCCCCCTCTCCCGGGAGGCCAAGTGATGCCTAAATCAGACATGGCGAGCCATCTGCCTCAGACAGGCAGTACCTGCGGGTATCAATGCCGAGGGGCTGGCGGGCCGCAAAGACCTTGCCGGCGCGGACTGCGATGTGCCAGTCTGAATGCGCCGCGGGCATCTCCTATGGCGTGGCGCACGTCAGCAGGGAGGCGCGAGCGAACGTCCTCGCTGCCCAGGGCCTCCGCGTAGAGCCACGCCAGCCTGGACGCGAGGGCCCGCGGGCTGCCCTCCTCGGGCGCCCCCTCCGCGTCCCCGCGCACAGAGGCAGGGTAGTACCCAGGGTACGCGGCCAGGTGATCTGTCCCCGGATCCCGGTACTCTGGCATGCCGGCGTATCCAAGATAGCCGTGACTGGCGGGATAGAACAGGCACTTGGATCCAAAATCACGGCCCTCTTCCCTGAAACCATGGCGGTAAAACCTGCCGTCGGCGCCAACAAACCACCCCTCCATTATCAGCATCTCGCACTCGTGCTTTATGATCCCCGGCAGGCGCTCAAAGAAGGACACGGCGTATGCGGTGTGGATGAACGGCCTTGCCCCCATCTGCGCCTGGAGCCTGTAGGGCAGGTGGGAGCGCATCTCGCCGTCCTCTAGGGCCATGCGGTACAGGCTCGCCATCTCGGCGGCAGTGGCGAACGATCTGTGGGAGTCGTCCATCTGTCCCTCAGCCACGTGGTTTTCGTTGGCCACGTGCACCGCAATCGCCAAAATGGCAACAAACGCCGCGCCGTGCAGGACAGGCGCCATCACCCTGATATTCCCAGATCCCTCGCGACGCTCTCCCACGGGGAAAACACCCCAAACTGCCCTACCCTGGTGCCATCCGAAGACCGTCCGCCCTGGTGGACAACCTGGCCGCTGGAGTCTATGATAAACACCTTTATGCTTCCAAAGTGAATCCCAAGCAACGACGACTTGCCGCCGCTGGCGGTGTGGATCACGGGGGCGCCGCTGTCTCCGCTTATGGACCAGTACGTTGCAATGCCTTGGCCTGTCAGGACTTTATTAGCGCCAGCAACTCTGCCCTTTACGGTGACGCTGTCGTGCAGGACGCTCCCCTCGCTGTGGGTCTTGGCCCCGACAATCTCGGCGCCCTTTCCTGCCAGATCCGCTACGCTCTCACGAGAGACGGTTATCACCGTTCCGCCCTTTTGCACCTCGTCAACAGCCGTGGCCAGGCCGGTTCCGCTCACGCGCACAAGGGCTGCGTCAGACGACACCTTGGTGTTTGATATGATGTCCGTGGTCGCAAGGATTGTGGTGCCGATGAGCACATCCCCTCCCGAGCCGGGCATCGTCAGCTGGCTGAATGCGCCGCGCGCGTCAACGCGGTTGGCCACGTGCGACGAGACCACGACGGCGGGGAGTCCGCCGTGTGTGACAACAATGTTGGCGGTGAACCCCCGCTTGAGGTGGTCCGCGAGGCTGTGCGACTCCATGTGCCACGCCCCGCGCGTGTCCGACCTGGCGGTCCAGTTGTATATGGTGTCCCAACCATCGTTGTCCTCGTCAAGGTTGCCTGGCACCTGCGCCGCCAAGTACTCGCCGTCGTCAATGGAGGCGTCGACGTACCTCCAGAACTCCAGCGTCGCCGTCGCGTATCCTGACAGGTCTACGGGGCCGAACGTCAGTGAGCACTTCGCGTCGCAGTCATCTGCCTGTGCGACCATGTTAGACGACGCGCTGCGGGGTGGGTTGCCGTTCTCCGAGGCCTCCGACGCCCAGCCGCCCCCCGCCGCGGCCCATCCCGCCAGGCCGGACTCGAACCCTTCCTCAAAGTTAACTATTACGGGGAAGCTCGCACGGCCGACGTTGCCTGCGCTGTCAGTGGCCCTGCACCATACGGTCGTCACGCCGACGGCAAAGGTGCTGTCGCTGGCCGGCGCGCATCTGGAGCTGAGTGTGCCGTCCGTCTCGTCAGTGGCCGGGGCCGAGTAGGTGACGGCAGAGCCGGACGCGGACGAGGCCGTGGCCGTTACGCCCGAGGGGACGGTCACCACGGGGGGAAAGGCGTCCACGAAAGGCAGGACGGTTATCGTGAACATGCCGCTGCCGGTGAGGCCGGAGCTGTCCGTGGCAGTGCACGTGACTAACGTAGACCCGACGGGGAAGACGCTGTTGCTGGCGCGGTCGCACTCCGCCATGAGCATGCCGTCAATGTTGTCGCTGGCCGACGCGTTGTACTTCACCTTTGCCCCGGAGGCCGACGTGGCGCGGTGTGTCATGTCGGAGGGAACCGACACCTCCGGCGGGGCGCTGTCGCGCACCCTCACGGTCACGGTAAACACGGCGCCGTCGCTCTTGTTTCCGGCACGGTCCGTTGCCGTGCAGGAGACACTTGTCATTCCTACGGCAAACGTGCTTCCGCTCGCCGGCGTGCACGTAGGCGTCACGGAGCCGTCCACTGCGTCTCGCGCCGTGGCCTTAAACGTGACGACAACGCCTGACCCCGTGTTGGATATGCGCGATATGTCCCCCGGCACGGTGACCACGGGCGGAACCGTGTCCGCGCGCGCCGTGCCCGTAGCCCTGACCTCCACGTTGTCCACCGAGACGTCCTCCACAGAATGGCTCATCCTGGCCACGAACCTGACCTTGAAGTCGCTGACCAGGTACGACGAGAGGCTGTACGACTCGTGGTGCCACGTGTCGTCGTTGCCGGAGCCCGCCGTCCACGAGTATATCGTGTGCCACAGGCCCCCCTTGTGGGCCTGGACCCTGAGGTACTCGCCGGCGTCAAGCGACGCGTCCACGAACCGCGAGAACGTTAGCGTCGCGCCCGTGTACCCCGAGAGGTTCAGCGGGCTGGCCAGCGTCAGCGTGCAGCTCGTGTCGCAGTTGTCTGCCTTGGCGACGCTGTTGCCCGGCGTGCCCGCGCTCGTGCCGTCAGGGTTGCGCGACTCCTCGTGCTGGCCCGTGCGCCAGTCCGGCTCGCCGGACTCTGTCCAGAGGGCTAGGCCGCCCTCAAAGTCCTCCGTGAGGACGGCCGTTCCCGGCGCCGGGGTTGGCGCGAACGGCGTGACTGTCACCTTGAACGACCCGCGGGCAACGTTGCCCGACGAGTCCCTCGCCAGGCACCAGACCGGCGTGGTCCCCACGCTAAAGACGCTTCCGCTCGCCGGCGTGCACGTCGGCGTCATGGACCCGTCCACGGCGTCGCGCGCCGTCGCGGTGTAGGTGACCGGTGCTCCCGACGGCGACGTGGCCGCTCGCGTGAGGGCCGACGGGAGCGAGAGCGCAGGGGGCGCCGTGTCGGTGGTCCGGACCGTCACCCTAAACGCCGCGCTGCCCGTGTTGCCGGCCCTGTCCGTGGCCGTGCAGCGCACCGTCGTGGTTCCCACGCGGAAGGTGCTCCCGCTCGCCGGCGTGCACGTCGGCGCCATGGACCCGTCCACGGCGTCGCGCGCCGTGGCCACAAAGGTGACGGCGACCCCGGCCGCCGATGGGGCCGTGCGCGAGATGTCGGCCGGCACCGTCACCACCGGCGCCGTGCGGTCCGAGGAGGCGCGGAGCACTCCCCTAACGGTCACGTCGTCTATCGCCACCTCCTCGGTGTGCGAGTCCATCTTTGCCACAAAGCGGACACTAAAGTCGTTGGTCAGGTGGCCCGCCAGGCTGTACGACTCGCGGTGCCACGTGTCGTCGTCCCCGATGCCCCCGCCCCACCTGTACGCCGTCGTCCACTTGCCGTTGCTGTGGACCTGCACCTTGAGCCAGTCGCCGACGTCCAGCGAGTTGTCTATGTACCTCCAGAACTCCAGCGTCGCGCTGGCGTGGCTCGACAGGTTGAGGAAGCTCCGCATGGTCAGAACGCAGCCTATGTCGCAGTTGTCGGCCTCGGCCACCTTGTTGGAGGGGGCCCGCGAGGGGATGTTTTTCTCGTCTGGCCTGTCGGCCCGCCAGTCAAACTCTCCCGTCTCCACCCACTTTGCGGCGAGGCCGGACTCAAACCCGTCGGTGAACACCGAGGCGCCCGAACCGGGCACGGGCGCGGGGTTTGCCGGCGTCGGCTCGGGGTCAGGGGCCGGCGGTGGAGACGACGACGACGTGGGCAGGGCATAGCCCGCGGTGGTGATCTGCGTGGCAAACGTCGTGCAGCGGTCCTCCGTGGCGGTCGGAAGGCACCTCCTTTTGTATTGGGTGTAGGCATAGCAGGCCGACGACTGTGCGCTCTGCGTGCACGGGTCGGCCGTCGACAGCGGGGTCGGGGGCGGCATGACGGGAGTGCCCAGCGAGGCCGGGTCGATGCCGTTCTCCCTCAGGTGGCCCTCGTACAGCACGCAGGCCGTCCGGTAGCCCGGCTTGTACGCCGGGAGGCAGTTGGAGCGGTAGTACTGCTTCCATGACTCTATCTGGATCTGCGTCGCGTCGGGGGTGAGCACGCCGTATATGATCTTGATGTCCACCTCCGTGTCCAGGGCCACCTGGATCTCGCGCTCCTCGTACTCTATTCCCGCCAGCGCGGCCATCACGTGCATCATAACGACTAGCTCCTCGTTCTCCTCGTCGACGTACGTCATAACGAACGGGTAGTCCGGCGTCGAGTAGTCTCCGCCCGCCTGCGCCTCCATTATGCCGGTGAGATCCTTGTGCGTGTCCGCAAGCTCGTTCACGACGGCCACGTGGCCAACCTCGGGATCGTCAGGGACTATGCCCCACGGCGGGGCTCCGGGCTCCTCGATCTCCTCGTCCACGACCGCCTGCCCCGGCGGGGCGGCGGGGGGCGGGGCCGGGATCCCCGCGTCGTCGTCCTCCGTGGAGAACTGGGAGAGCGCCACGGTTGGGGCAAGGATCGCCATGGCGGCGGCCGAGGCAAGAACCAGGGCGTGCTCCCCCCTCATCTGGGCGCCCGCCGGACATGGGCCACTTAAAGGTTGGCGTATTTAATAAAAATTGGGCAAATGCTGTTAACTGGAGCGCGCCAGGGGTAGCGTGGCGCCGGCCCCAGGCGCGCCGCGCGCCGCCCCCCTCCGCCGGCCCGGACAGGCTGCAAGGTATTTAGCCCCGCGTTTTGGCGCCCCCCGCCGATGGCAGTCAAGAACGTCGAGGACGCGCAGGCCTGGGAGGGCGAGGTCCTCAAGTCGCCCGTGCCCGTCTTTGTGGACTTTTGGGCAGAGTGGTGCGGCCCGTGCCGCATGGTCGGGCCCGTAGTCGACGAGCTCTCCGGCGAGTACGGCGAGAGGGTCAGGTTCGTCAAGGTCAACGTCGACAAGGCCGGCGAGATCGCCTCCCGGTACAAGGTCTACAGCATACCCACGATGGCCATCTTTCGGGACGGCAAGATCGTCAAGCAGCAGGTCGGCGCGGCCTCAAAGGACTCGCTCAAGTCCACGATAGACTCGGCGATCGCCTAGCGCGGGGCCGAGATAGTGGTTTTTTTGGCCTCTCTTTCGCCGTCCCGGCCGCGGCGGCTCGTCGGCCCGTCTCCGGCCCCCGCCTGCCCGCGGGCCGTGCGCGACCACGCCTTGCGCGGGTTTGCCGCCTGCCCAGGCATCTCCGGCGCCGCCCAAGGCACAAAGTTCCCGCAGGGGGCATGTGGCCCGCCCCCGCAATCCCCCCACAGGCGCCTTTTGCGCCGTTTTCCACCAGTTTTCCTCCGTCGCCCCGTGGGCGGCTGCGCAGCCCGTCCCTTGTCTCCGCAGGGCTCTACTGCGTCTCATCTTTTGAAACTCCGCCCTGGCAGAACCCAGCGGTTTTGAGCGGGTACAAACATGGCCGCCAGGGGGGCTTGGAAGCTCATGCCGGAGCCCCGCATTCCCGCAGGGGATAATGGCCGACGCGGTTTCTGCCGTCCATGTTGCAAGGGCGGCGAGCCGTCATTCCTGCCGTGCAGATCTCTTTGCGCGTTCGCGTGTTGCGCTCTTCATGTTCCCCGTGCGCGTCTCGTGCACGTGGGCGTTATGCCCGCGTGCGCAAGTCCGCCCCCGTTTCGCGGCGTTTTGGTTCGCAAACAGCACAAAAATGCTACGGAACAAGGTGCGAACTTTGGCGCGTCGGTACAAGTGGGCTTGCCGGCGGCCAGCCTTAAATTCCTCGAGTGGGCATTTGGCGAACAATGCGTCGTTTTGAAACGCGCGTTGGGCTCCCGGGCTTTTCCGTTACGGCGCGCGCCAGCCTGTGCGCGATGGGCTCTTTCATTGTGCGCATGTGGCGGAAGTGCCCCCGCGTGCCCTCCCCCTGCCGCCTTGCGCGCATGGCGCCCACGGCCCGTCCCGTGCGGCTTGACCTGTCTGGCCCCCATCCGCACATGGCGAGCGGATCCCATGCCCCTTTGGGGCGCAGCCCCGTGCCGCCCGAGAACGCGCGCTTTTGCTGCCTCGCCAGTCCCCCAGCCCGCCCATCGCCCCTGGCGGCAGGGCCGGCGCTCGCCCGCCCGGCGCTGCCTCGGGCCGGATCCGCGGGGGCTTGGCCGCAACCGCCTCGTGGGCCCATGGGTCGGCGGAACGCGGCCAGCCCGCACACGGCCCCCAAGGGCAACAGGCACGTGGTGCCCTGCGGATCCCCTGGGCAGGGGGCCCCGGCCCGCGTGCGGGGCGCCTGTGCCGGCAGGCTCCCATGTGTCCCGTGCGGGGCCGGCCTCGGGGCGCCGCAGGCGCAAAGGGCGGGCCGTGACACGGTTTTTGGGACGGTGCGGGCGCCCAGAACCGGACAAGCTTTATAGCGCGTGTGCCCCCAGGCCAAGGGCATGAAGCGGCAAGTCCTCCCTGCCCCCGAGCTAGCCGACCACGCGGCCACGATGGAGATGCTGCGCAGGGGCGCCGGCGGCGACAAAAAGGCCCTCGCCGAGGTCGAGGAGTGGGGCCGCAGGCGCGAGAGGAGGCTGCCCGTGCTGCGCAGGTTCGTCGCGCTCCTCGGCAGGCACGGCGTAATCGACGAGGGCATGCACAGGTTTACCAGGGACTTTGTGGTAAAGCAGTGCTTTGCGATAGCCACAAGGCACAACCTCGACATGATGGACTACGCCTACCGTGACTCCGAGTCAGGCCCGCTGGCAAGCCTGATGAGCATCGACCTGCACGCCGTCGAGATCTCGGGCGCGGGCACGGGAGGCCTCTTTCCAGACGCCTCCGCAGAGCGCGCGTTCCTTGATGAGATCAAGGGCAAGAGCCATGCCGATCTGGGTCGCATGGCGCGGGACGCAGTCATTGCCGAGGGCGATCGCATTTTTATACCGACTGACACGGCCAGCTAGGGGGCGCAATCTTTTTTAGCCCGTTCTGTGAGGGGGGCGCCATGAGCCATGCGGCGCCGCGCGATCGCGACTGGGGCGTTCTGGCCGTGATCCTGGCGGCCATTGGGATCACCGTTGTGGTCATGGTTATGAAGGGGCAAGTGCATGACCTCGGGACGGCAGGGAGCCTGTTTTCCATACTCGGCCTTCATGTGGGAGTGATCGTCTATGTGGTGGCGCGGCATCTCGCCAGGAGGGTGCGCAGGGCAAGGCTGCTTTCGCTTCGCAGGGAAGATCGCCGCAACAAGGACCACCTGGCCGGCATGATCAACCTGTGCAGGTCCCTCGCGCTCGGGGCAAGGGCATCGGGCCCGAACTCGCCTGAGGCGCTGTCGGCGATGCGCCACATAGCCCACCACATGGTGACGGTCAAGGCGCTGCACGCGTACCTGTTCACCGAGGCGGGCAGGCAGGCTGCCGAGGACGTGAGCGACCTGGCGCTAAGCTCGGTGTCGAGGCAGGCATGCGCGCTTGCGGACATTTCTGCCATGCTGTGCAACCTTGTCATGCTCGAAAATGAAACCCTTGACATTGACGGCGATGCCCTGATAGGGCGCCGCATGCGCGAGGCGGGAGCCGCGGATCCCGGCACGGAATAGGCAGGCACGCTGCGTGGGAGCTCGACCACGCAACCCTCTAAGGGTCGTGCGTTGGCGCTCCCAGGCGCGAGCCAAACCCCATGGCGGGCTTGCCACGCCGTGGCATGAGGCGGCAGATCCCGCCGGATCCCTGCCTGGCATGCCACGAAGCCACCATGGCGGTGCCGGGATCTAGGGCCAGAGCGCGTGGCTCTCGCGCGAGACGTGAGCGGCAGCCGAAGCAGGCCCCTTGCGGGCACGCAGATCCCCACGTTTTGGATCTGTGGCTTAGCCCAGGCCGGAGAGCAGCTCCTCTATGCTCTGGGCGCTGCCTTCCGGGTCCTGAAAGCCCCCCTGGCCGCCCTGCGGGGGTGCCCCCGTCTGCTGGCCCGGCGTCTCCTGCGGGGCCTCTGGCGGCTGCTGCGAGGGCGGCTCGGCTGGCGGATCCGGCGGCGTCTGCTGCGGCGGTGCCGGGGGATCCGGCTCTTGCTGCTGCTGTGCGGGTGGCGCCGCTGGCGGCTCTGGCGGTGGCGCGGCCGGGGGATCGGGCGCTGGCTGCTGTTCGGGAGGCGCCGCGGGTGGATCAGGCTGCTGGATCGCCGGCGGGGCTGGCTGCTGCGCGGGCGGTGGCGTGGGTGGATCAGGCTGCTGGATCGCCGGCGGGGCTGGCTGCTG
>RKSK01000032.1 GCA_007570915.1 Cenarchaeum sp. | reverse complement strand
GTGGAGGGCGGGGGCGCGCGCATCGACATGGACCGCGTCAGCGCCGGCGAGCTAAACACCGTCCTCCCCAGCGACGCGAGCCAGAGCGAGGCGATTGTGGCCTCAAAGCGCGTCCCGCTCGTCGCCGTCAGGGGCCCGCCCGGCACCGGCAAGTCGCAGATGATCGTGAACATGGTCGCCGACGCGATCTCGCGCGGCGAGAGGGTCCTCGTCGTCTGCCAAAAGAGGGCGGCCCTGGACGTCGTGCACAGGCGCCTGGAGGACGTGGGCCTCGGCGAGTACGCCGTCCTGATGACCAGGGAGAGCGACGACCGGCGCGCCGTGTACGCCAGGATGGCCGAGGCCCTCGACCGCGCCGTCGAGGCCGCCGCCTCCGGCGCGGGCGCCGGGCCCGGCGACGGCCTCTCCGCCGTCACCGGCGAGATTGACGAGGCGACGGCGCGGCTAAAGGAGCTCGAGGTCGCCATGGGGGCCAGGCACTCCGGCGGGGCGGCCCTGCACGACCTCTACTGCGCGGCAAGGCCGGGGTACAGGACGCTCGGGATCCCCGCGATAGACGCCCTGGAGGCCACGCAGTCCGAGCTGGACGGGCATGCGTCGTGGGTGAGCGCGAGGATGGCAGGGTGCCTGAGGTACGACGCGGCCTCGTTTGCGCTCCACGGCAGGAGGGGCTTTGCGCAGGCCAGCCAGGCCGACCGCGCGCGCCTGGAGGCGGCCCTCGGAGCCCTGGCCGGCGCGGCCGGCGACGCGATCGTCTGCGCCGGCGAGGGCGAGCAGCGGGCCCTCCTGGGCCTGCTGGGCTCGTGGGGCGCCGGGGTCCTGTGGAGGGTGCGCAGGGGCGGCGCGGCGAGGCGCGCGCGCGGCCTCATCGGGCGCGCGCTCGACGAGGGCGACCTTGCCGGGGAGGCCAGGCGCGCGCGCGACGGCCTGTCGTGGTGGGAGAGCCTCGGCGAGGTGCGGGAGTTTTTTGCGGGCGACGCCGCAGCGGGCCTGGCCGGCGCGGCCGGCGAGGAGGGCCACGGCAGGGCGAGGTGGGCCGCCATGGCCGCGGCCATGGGCGAGTTTGACAGGATACAGGAGCACGACGCCGCGCGGGCCGCCGCGCCGGCGGCCCTCAACGCCGTCCTCGACGGCCTGCTCGCCTCCGGCGAGCGGGAGGCCGACTGGGGCGAGACGCTTCGCCAGGAGGCCTACCTGCGCTGGATAGGCGAGGTCGAGGCCGAGCACCCCGTCCTGCGAGGCACGCCCATGGAGAGGTACAACGATCACAGGCGCAGGCTTGCCGACGCCATGGGGAGGCAAAAGGACTCTGTCAGGGCCAAGATCAGGGCCCGCGTCCTGGGCTCTGTCGGGATGCCCAAAAAGTACGCCAGGAACAGGACGGCCGGCGAGGAGTCGTGGAGGGAGTTCTCCAGGGAGATACGCAAGAGGCGCCACGCAAAGCCCGTCAGGGTCCTCTTTGAGAGGCACGGCGAAAAGTTTTTCGGCGTCGCGCCGTGCTGGCTGATGTCCCCCGAGGCGGCATGCAAGATACTCCCGCTCAAGAGGGGTGCAGTCGACGCCGTCATCATGGACGAGGCGAGCCAGCTTGCCGTCGAGAGGGCCATCCCCGTCCTGTACCGCGCAAGGCGCGCCGTGATCGCCGGCGACGACAAGCAGCTGCAGCCCTTTGACCTCTTTGAGGTCAGGGAGGAGGACGGCGAGGGCGACCTGCCCGAGGAGAAGAGCCTCCTGGACATGGCGTACGCGCGCCTCCCGCAGTGGCCCCTGAGCTGGCACTATAGGTCCAGGTACCAGGAGCTCATCGACTTTTCAAACCACGCGTTCTACTCGGGGTCGCTGAACGTCTCGCCAAACAGGGTCATACGGCCGAGGCTCCCGCCGATACAGTGGGTGCGCTGCAACGGGACGTGGGCGGGGCGCAAGAACGCCGTCGAGGCCACCGAGGCCGTCGAGCAGGTCCGGCGCGTGTGGAAGGGGGCCGGCGGCGAGCTGCCGTCCGTCGCCGTGATAACGTTCAACGACGAGCAGCAAAACCTGATAATGGACGTCATCGACTCGCTGCGCGACGGCGACGCCGAGTTTGAGGCGCTCTATGCGCGAATGGAGGGAATGCCGGCCAGCGACCGCCTCATCGTCAAGAACATAGAGAACGTGCAGGGAGACGAGCGCGACGTGGTCGTGTTTTCCGTCGGGTACGCAAAGGGCGCCGACGGCAAGTTTTCCAACTTTTTTGGCACGCTCTCGGCGCGCGGGGGCGAGAACCGCCTCAACGTCGCGATAACGAGGGCCCGCCACGCGATGGTCGTCGTCTCCTCGATAGACCCCTCCGAGATAAAGCCGACGTCGGCAAACGAGGGGCCGAGGCTGCTGCGAAAGTTCCTCGAGTACGCCAAGGCGACCGGCGAGAGGGACGCCGAGGCGCAGCGCGCGGTCCTCGACTCGCTCGAGGCGTCCTCCACAAAGAGGCGGCAGGGCGACGCGCGGGGGTTCGAGTCGCGCTTTGAGGAGATGGTCGCGCGCGCGCTCGAGGAGGGCCACGGCTACGAGGTCCACACGCAGGTGGGCGTCTCGGGGTACAGGATCGACCTGGCCATCGTGGACCCCGATGACGCAGGCGCGTACATACTGGGCGTCGAGTGCGACGGCGCGATGTTCCACTCGGCGCGGAGCGTCAGGGAGCGCGACGTCCTCCGGCAAGAGTTCCTAGAGTCAAAGGGGTGGGAGATCGAGAGGGTCTGGAGCCGCGACTGGTGGCGCAACCCGGGGCGCGAGGTCGGCAGGATTGCGGCCAGGGTCGACGGCCTGCGCGCGCGGGCCGCGGCGGGGCGCGCAGTCGCATCAGACGAGGAGGCCGGCGGCGACGAGCGCGCCGGCGAGGCGCGCAAAGGCGACGGTGCGGCGCATCGCGGGGACTAGGTCCGCGGCGGCGGGGCCGGCGCGGCGCAGGCGCCGCGCCGCCGAGGCGGCTAGCGGCAGCGGCAGCAGTGCCGCCGCGCACGCCGGCGGCAGCGCGCCGAGGGCGACAGAGGCGGCGAGCGCGGCCCCAAAGGCGGCCACGAGCGCCGCATAGGCGGACGAGGCGGCGGCCGGCCCGACTACGACGACGAGCGTGCGGCGGCCCCCCTCCCTGTCGGCGTCGCGGTCTGGAAACGACGTCGCGAGGAGCACGGCCGACGAGAGCGTCCCGACGCATATCCCGGCGGCGAGCGCGGCCGCGCCGAGCTCCGAGGACTGGATGTACGACGTGCCCATGACGATTAGCGCCCCCTTTGCGGCGACGAGGGCCTCGGCGAGGCCGCTGTCGACTATGCGCGTGGAGTAAAAGTAGACAGACGCGGCGGCAAAGGCGAGCATTAGCGCTAT
>RKSK01000074.1 GCA_007570915.1 Cenarchaeum sp. | reverse complement strand
GGCCGCGTTGAGGCGCGCCTCGGAGAGGCGCGCGGACAGCAGTATGTGCACAAACTTGCCGCCGTCGAGTATGGGCAGCGGGAGCATGTTGATGATCCCGATGAAAAACGATATCATCCACAGCCAGAGGAGGAACATGGAGACGTGCGGGTTGCCCCACTCGATGTACGCGTGTACGGGCTTGAACGCCGACGCGTTGTCGCGCATGATGCCGACAAGGCCGACGTCGGGATCCGTAGGCGAGGGCATTATCTCGACCTCCAGCGCCATCTCCTCGCCGCCGCGCAGTATGCGCACGTCGGCCGTCTCGCCTGGCTCGAGGCCCGCGCCGAGGAGGTCCACGAACGACCTGACCTCAATCCCGTTTACGCCCGTGATCACGTCGCCGGCCACAATGCCGGCGCGCTCGGCGCCGAGGCCCTCCATGACGGAGAGCACGCCGACGCCGCCGGGCGACTCGTAGAACGCGCCGAGTATGGGCTCGGGCAGGACTATGGCAAAGACGGGGTTTGTGAGGAGGACCGCGCCGAGCGCCAGCGAGAACGCGACGTTGGCCGTCGCTCCGGCCCCGATGACGCGCAGGCGCGAGACGCGCTTGGCCGACTCGAACTCCTTCTCGTCGGGCTCGACAAACCCGGCGAACACGGCGATAAACACCGCAAAGCCGCCGTTCCTTATCCTGATGCGCTCGAGCGCCGCCACTATCCCGTGCGCGCCCTCGTGCATGACGAGGACTATGGGTATCGAGAGCAAAAAGAACGCGATCGCCGGCCCCGACGTGAGCGTGACGCCGGGTATGAGGACAGTCACCTCGGCAAACTCGGCGGGCTCCTCAAAGTAGGCCGCGACGTTGGAGGCCAGGAACCAAAAGGCAAAGGCCATCATGGCAAAGCCCGCCACGACGCTCGCGTCGGCGAAGACCCTCACGGCGCGGCGCGTGCGCGAGAGGAGGCGCACGAGCACGCCGTTGACGGACTCGTTGCGGTAGACGAGGCTGTAGGGCTTTAGCGAGAACCCGCGCCGGTCCAGGCCGCACGCCTTGGCGCCCAGGATCGTCGCGACCCACGCGATGAGCACGTAGACTATGGGGTTCTCGTTGAGCGCCTCTAGGGCCATGCCGACGCGCACGTTTTTTAGGGGCCGTGGTTTATACCTTGCCCATGGGCCTCGCGATAGTGGCGACGACCTACGCCGACGCGGCGACTGCCAGGGCCGAGGCGCGGAGGCTCGTGGGGGCGCGCCTGGCCGCGTGCGCGAGCATGGTGCCCGTCACCTCGATATACGAGTGGGAGGGGGCCATGCGCGAGGACGGCGAGGTCATGGCCCTCTTCAAGACGACGGCAGAGGCCGCGCCGGCCCTGCGCGAGGCGGTCCTGGAGGGCCACCCGTACGACACGCCAGAGGCGCTCACGCTGGGGGCAGAGTCCGCCGGCCCCTACGCGGCGTGGGTCGAGGGGTGCGTCTCAGGGCGCAAAGCGCAGCAGGGCGACGACGCCGCCGAGGCCTGAGACGCGCAGGCCCGCGTCCGTGCTCGTGTCGACGGCGTGGACCGCGGCCCCGCCGGACTCTGCCCCGTTGAGGAGGGAGACCGCGGCCTCCTCGCCGGCGTCGGCGAGCAGGCGGTCAGAGAAGACGACGTCAGACGCCGCGCGAGCGGCGACGGCGCGCGAGACCTCGGCGTGGCCCATCGCGTAGAGGCGCGAGCGCTCGCCTGCGCGGCGGATCGCCTCCTCGATCACGCCGAGGACGCGCGCGAGCTTTGTCTCGGACATTATCTTGCGCATCGCCTCGGACCTCGTGAACACGTGCACCCCGTCCTCTCCGCCAGAGTCGATCCCCTCGGCGACTGTCGGCTTGGCGCCCTCGATCGTCGAGAGCGCCGCGCAGACGCGCCGCTTTTCCTCGCCGGGGCCGAACACGACAAGGCCGTCGCCGGCGCGCAGGCACGACGAGACGGCGGTCCGCACGCTAGCGCGGTAGGCCGTCGCGTCGTGGCTCGTGCGGTAGCGCTTGCCGCCGATTCCGGAATGGATGTTTGGCAGCATGTGCAGGCGCGTGCCGGAGAGGCGCGCGACGCCGCACTCGCGCGTGTCTATCGCGACGAGGACGAACGCGCGCGCGGCGCGCGCGGGGCGCAGGAGGCGCCTCTGCAGCGGCGTCCACGACCTCTTTGAGACGGTTATGCGCTCGCCCGGCGTGACGGTTATCGAGTGGTGCGATCCGTGGCTGACGGACTCGTGGCTTGACGCAGTTATCGGGCCCGATATGCGCAGGCGGTCAAGGACGCTGTCAAGGGCGACTCGCTCGGCGCGGACCGTGACGCGAATGCGCACGCGCTCGCCCCTGTCGGGCCGCGCGTGCTCGCGATCGGCGCGTATCGCGCGCGTCGTGCTGCCCGTGACGAGGTCTCCGCGCTCGACCACCCTGCGCAGGGAGAGCAGGTCGTCGGCCTCCTCGGGCGTCGCGTGCGCGACCCCGTCGGCGCCGCGCGAGGATATCATGCGGGCGCCCTAGCCGGGGGCCTGCGCGCCGGCGTCCCCGGAGCGCTTTTGCTCGGCGTACTCCTCGACCCACTTTAGGCCCACGACGCCGGCCTGCGCCATGTTGACTATGGTGTGGTCTGACGCCGTGCCGGTGACCTTGCCGCTGAACTTGCCCTGCTGCCTCCACTTGAGCGACGTGTTGCCGCTCTTCGAGTTGTATATGACGCCGAGCACGTCGCGCGCGTTGACAAAGGTGATCCCGCGCATCTCCTTGAGGGTGACCTTGTCGGCGGCCTCTACGTATATCACGCCGGGCTCCTCGGAGCGCTCGGGGAATATCTCCGAGTCGTCCAGGTAGCTCTGCGGGGCGAACGACTCGCACGTGCTCGCCATGACGAAGCGCCGAAAGCTGTCCAGCGACGCCGACGCGTCCACCTCCACCATCGCGCGCGCGCGGCGGGCCATGAGGTTTATCAAGGTTTTTCAGGGGCCCGCGCCCGCGCGGCGCCCTCGGGCGCGCCCGCGGGCCGTGATGAGCGCATCCTGGCGAGCGGTGAGCTGGATCTTGAGTTCTGAGCCCGTCCCCCGAGCCCCCTGCCGGCCCCTAGCCAAAGTCCGTGTCGCGCTTTTGGCTGCCGGACTCGTTGGACCTCGAGGCCTCGCGAAAGCCGTCCTCGTGGTTCTGCGGGCCGTGGCCACACGACACGCAGCCGATCCTAAAGCCATTGGGGTCCCTCACGTGCTCGGCGCACCCGCAAAAGCAGGCCATCGGCGGCGCGCCCGCGCGCGGCGGGATATAACGATTTGCCGGGCCCGGGACGCGCCGCGCGTGCCCTGCGTCCTTGGAGCGTGCGGGCTGGCACGCCAAACGTTAAGGACACCGCAACGCTAGAGCTAGACGCCTCTGAAGCCATACCCACACTTCCCAAATGTAGGCCCGCGCGCCTGATCCAGGCCAAACAGATCAATTAGCACACTTCCCAAAAGCAGGCCCCGGCGCCCGCCCCGGACCCAAACAGATCAATTAGGGCGCCCTAGGGCGGCCGCCTCGGCCTTCGGCGCTTCCCGCGCGCTGTCGCCCGGCATTCCCGCGCTGCCGTCCCTGCGCACCTCGTTCCTCATGTGGGCCACGCACATCTCCACCCTGTTTGCGACTCCCTGCTCGACGCAGACGATCTCCCCGGCTAGCCTGTACAGCTCCTCCTCCTGGCCTCTGCAGGCCGCGCCCCCGCCGTGCCCGCCTGCGATCGGATCTGCCCCACTGATCTCGCCCCCCGGCATCTTGGGCCACGGCCGCGCGCCGGGCCCGTTTAGCCGTTGCGGCCCCTCCTGGCCCCGGCCGACCGCACAGCCAACCACGGCGAGGGGTCACTAGGGGCGGGCCCGGGCACGCCGCCTTTGCGGCCCCCTAGCTCCCGAGCATCTTTCCTGCGGGGTTGTCGCGCCGGCGTATCCAGCGCAGGCTCAGCGAGGGGAACTCGCCGATGATCGGCCACACGTCCATGGCCAGGCCGCGCAGCGAGTCGCTGTTGATCCCGTACTCGTGGTTTACCTGCGAGACCATCGTTTTAGAGTCGCTGTACACCACGATATCCTCGCCCTGCGCGCCCTCCGAGCGCAGCCACTCGAGGGCGAGCCTCAGCGCGTGGTACTCGGCCTCCATGTTTGTCAGGCCGCGCGCGCGCTCGAACCGCGACCTGCCCGACTCCTTGACAAAAAAGCCGTACTTTGGGTCGTCGCCTGCGCCGCCGTCAATGTAGACCGTCAGGCCCATCTGCGCCGGCCCGCCGGCGCGCCACGATATAAGCCTGACCGCCGCGCTCACTCGAGGGCCAGGCGAAGCAGGATCGCCAGGCCGGCGAGCTCGGCGACGCCGACGCCGAGCATGTACGGAAAAACGGCGTGCGAGAAGAGCTCCTCCATCGAAAAGTAGGCCAGCGCGCCTATGGCGTTGTGGAGGAGGAGGAGCGAGCAGGCGACCGCCATGCCGAGCGGGAGGCGCGCCCCCGTGGCGGCCCTCATCTTCACGTACGCGGCGACGAGCACGGAGAGTATGCCCATGTTTGCGATCGAGACGGCCGAGAGGGCCGCCGCCGTGGCCTCCATGCGGGCCGCCGCCGTGCGCCGCGCCTTATTTGCCTTTTTCCAGTTTGGCGGCCACCTCGTCAAACGTCGCCATGTTGGCCTCGAGGAGGCCCGTCAGCGAGTACTCGACGGCATAGCGCCCGCCGGGGGCGGAGACCATGCCCTCGCGGGCGAGGACCCTGAGGTGGTGCTGTGCGGCCTTGTAGTCGACGCCGAGGGCCGCGGCGAGCCGGTTTGTGTTCATGGGCCGCGCGCGCAGGAGCATGACGATCCTGGCCCTCATGGGCCCGCCGCGCGTGCCCGAAAAGAGCATCCGGAGGAGCCTCCTAGTCTGTGGGTCGCCGGCCAACGCTCGCGCCCGCGCGCGCGCCGAGCTAGGTATTATAGCGTGGCGCCGCGCCGCGCGGGGGCATGGGGCAGGAGGCGCGCGCGCAGCGCGGGAGGGCCGCGGTCGCCATGGCCGGCTTTGCGATGGCCTCGATGGCCCTCGTCGGCGGCGTCGCCTGGACGGGCGTCGGCGAGGCCGGCGCGGGCCACGGCGCGTGGACGGCGATAGCGTACGCCGCGGGCCTCTCGATGATAGTGCTCCCGTGCACGATGCCGCTCGTCTTTGTCATCGTGCCCATGAGCATGGGCCGCGGGCACCACAGGGGCCTGGCCATGGCGGGCCTCTTTGGCGCGGGCCTCGTGATCACGATAACTGCGTACACGTCGGCCGTAGCCGCGATAGGGCAGGCCGCCTCGCTTGACGCGGCGACGTCGGCCATGTTTGGGCTCGCCGGCGCGATAGCGTACGCGTTTGGCCTCTCGCAGCTAGGGATCATCACGCTCCGCCTGCCGACGTACTCGGGGGTGCCGCGGTTCATGCAGGGCAGGGGCGACCTTGCGCGCTCGTTTCTCATGGGGATACTGCTCGGCAACGCCGGCGTCGGGTGCCCCAACCCGATGTTCTACTGGCTGCTCGCGCACGTCGCCACGGTGGGCAGCGTCGAGCTCGGCGCGTCGCTGGGGGCAGTCCACGGCATAGGGCGCGCCGTCCCGCTCGTGCTCGTCTCGGTGCTGGCGATGCTCGGCGTCGACGCGACGCGCCGCCTCGTCGGGGCCCGCCTGCGCCTTGAGCGCCTCACGGGCGCGACGCTCGTTATCCTCGGCGCGTTCCTGCTGGTCAACGCGCTCCCCTCTGGCCACGCGTGGTACGAGCAGACCATAGTGCACGGCGGCTGGAACGCCGTGATAGACGGGCTCGGGATGCCGCCCGAGCTCACGATGCGCGCGCACGGCCACGCCGAGGCCCCGCTGCTGCCTGCGTGGGCGGCCCCGCCGGTCCTCGTGGCCCTGCTCGTCGCGCCGGCCTGCGCGTGGGCGGCCCTGCGCGCGCGCCGGCGCGGCGGGCCGTAGCGCCGGGGAGCCGCGCGGCGGGCAGTCCCGCCGCCGCCGCGCCCCGGGGCGGCCCCGCGTGCCGGCCTGCCTTGGGGCGCGGGGGTAATGTGCACATGGGGCGGCCCGGCCGGGCGGGAGCCCCAGACGCCCCGGCTTTTTGCATGCCGCGGCAGGGGCGCTAGGCGCCTGCCGTGGCAAGCCCTGGGCGGTACGCCATGTCGCCGCTGCC
Source organism: Cenarchaeum sp. (assembly GCA_007570915.1). Classification (GTDB taxonomy): domain Archaea; phylum Thermoproteota; class Nitrososphaeria; order Nitrososphaerales; family Nitrosopumilaceae; genus JAHRAL01. The sequence goes on along the minus strand of RKSK01000074.1, from coordinate 928 downwards.
TTCTTTATGTTTACATAAACGATCTGTTTTGTGAATGTTTTTCACAGGATCACTACAAAACCAACGGAAGCTGCCGCCTCGCGTTGTCAGCGGAGCGACAAGCGATCGTGATCGCATGCCTGGTGCGGGAATCTGATCTGCAATGACAGAATGGGTGGCCTATATCGACGAGTCAGGCAGCGGGCTCAAGTCTGAAAAGGGCCCAAACCGCTTTGTGCTTGCGTGCGTTGCAGGAAGCACAGACGCGCTCGGAGAGCTTGAAGAAAAAATTCGACGATTAAAGCTTGATCTCGTTCCCGGTGCCGATCCCGCAAAGTGGGAGCTCCACGCAGGAGACATGTTCCATGGCCGTGGTGGCTCGCCACTTGGATCCATGAGCACGCAGCAAAATATGCGCGTCATGCGGCAGATCATAGATATAGTGTGTGGCTGTAACGTTGTTTTGTTTAACATTATTGTCACCGGGGCAAGGATGCGAAGAAAACGCGTGACAGACGCCAAAATTGCCGAGCATGCGACGTCACTTCTTGTAGAAAGGCTAGGGCGGTTTGCAGCAGAGCGGGGGGACGGAGTAACGCTGCGCATGGTCTCGGACAATGTGGTGGAAAGAAACCGCTTGGCGATGAGAAGGGCGCTGGTGCGGTGGAAGGCAAGGCAGCCTGCGCCACTTGGGGGGAATCTACAAGTTACAGAAATCGCGTTCATGGACTCTCGATCCAGCGCGCTGGTACAAGTGGCCGACGCGATTGCGTATATCATTAACCGTCACGCGGGGGGCGACGCCCTGTTTGACGAGCTGTTTGGGCTTGTCGAAAGCAAGGCTTGGCGCCATCACGGCAGAGAAGGATAAAAGGGTCGGTACGGCGGATCGAGTAATCCCGCCGCCGCCGCACCTCGGGGCGGCTCCGTGTGTCGGCCTGCCCTGGCG
>RKSK01000178.1 GCA_007570915.1 Cenarchaeum sp. | reverse complement strand
CATGCTGCGCAGGGGCGACGCGTACTCGGCCTCGCTCGCGCCGCAGCTCGAGGCGAGCTCGCGCGCGCACCACGTCGACTATGCGGTGCACGCCTCGATGTTCACAAAAGAGCAGGCCGCCGAGATTGACGAGGTTTCCATGGCGGGCGTCTCGTCGTTCAAGCTGTACATGAACCTGGCAGGCGAGGCCGGCCATGTCCACATGGATCTCGACCCCGGCGAGGCCGGGCCGAGGATGGCGCGCGTTAATGTTGATGACGCGCTTGTCGCGGACGTGCTTCGCAGGGTGTCGCGCACGGGTCTGCCCGTGTGCGTGCATGCCGAGGACGCCGAGTCGTGCGCGTGCGCAATGCGCGAGTCGCGAGAGGCCGGCAATGACGGCCTGCGGGCGTGGTCGGAGAGCCGCTCGCCGGACTATGAGGCGGCGGCGATAGCGCGCGTCTGCGCAGAGGCAAGGAGGGTCGGCTGCACGATGTACCTCGTGCACGCCGGCTCGGCGCGCGCGATAGGGCAGGCGCGCGTCTGGGGCGCGCTGGCCGGCTTTCCCGGCGTGGGGACCCTGCTGCCCATACTGCTCTCCGAGGGCCTCAACCACGGCAGGCTGGGCCTCGAGGCCCTGGCGCGCCTGACGAGCGGGAACGCCGCGCGCATATTCGCGTGCGACCACTCAAAGGGCGCGATCGCCGAGGGCATGGACGCCGACATTGCGATCGTCGACACGCGCCTCGAGAGGCAAGTCGAGGCCGCCGACCTCGGCGGCCACTCGGACTATAGCGCGTACGAGGGGATGCGCCTCAGGGGGTGGCCCGTGATGACGATCGTGCGCGGGGAGGCCGTCGCCGAGGGCCGAGAGGTCACCGGCAGGGCAGGCCACGGGCGCCTCGTCTCGCCGCTGGGCCCCGACTCGCCCTAGCCGGCGACGGCCTCAAAGCGGCCCCCCTCTAGCGCGCGGTATATCGCGCCGGCGCGGCGCGCAAACAGGCCCGACTCCATCACGCCGGGAATCGCCGCGAGCGAGGCCTCGAGGCCGGCGGGGTCGGCGATCTCGCCAAAGTCGCAGTCGAGGACCGTGTTGCCGCTCTCGGTGAACGCCGGGTAGCCGCGCGCGTCGAGGCGCGCCTGCGGGGTTGCGCCCATCTCGGCGACGCGCCTGGCCACGAGCGGGCCGGCGGCGGGGTGGACCTCGACTGGGACGGGGATCGAGAGGCGCTCGGCGAACTTTGAGGCGTCGGCGATTATCACGGCGCGGCCGGCCATCTCGATGGCGACCTTTTCGCGCAGGAGGGCGCCGCCGCCGCCCTTGACCATGTTGCCTCGCGCGTCGACCTGGTCGGCCCCGTCAAAGGCGGCCTCGAGCCTGTCCACGGAGGCCGCGTCGGCGAGCTCGACGCCGGCCCCGAGGGCGACGCGGCGTATCTGCTCGGACGTCGCCACGCCGCGCACGCGCAGGCCCGAGGAGGCGCGCCGGCCGAGCTCGCGCACGATGGCCGACGCGGCGCGGCCGCTGCCCAGGCCCACCGTGCTGCCGTCGGGGACCGTGCGGGCCGCCTCGGCGGCCGCGGCGGCGATCCCCGCGTCAAAGGACAGGCTACTCGACCTCTGCCTGGTCGAGCCTGTTTAGCGTCTTGAGAATGTCGCGCTTTATCCTTGCGAGGTCCTCCTCGTCCGTCGCGTCGTCCGGGACGTCAAGGTCCTCGTCCTTTGGCGGCGGAGGCATCACCACGTCGGGGACGGGCGGGACGGGCTCCGGGCGCGGCGGCGCGGGCTCCTGCCGTGCCGGTGGCGCTGGCGGCGCTGCGCCCTGCGGGGCGGCGGGCGCAGGGCGCGGCGGCGCGGGAACCGCCCCCTGCGGCGCGAGCGGGGCGAACGGGCGCGGCGCGGCGCCGTCCGGCACGGGCGTCAGCGTCGTGAGCTCCATCTTGTGCGCCGGCGCGCGCGGCGGCGCGGCCGCCTGTTCCGGCGCGGGGGCGGGGCGGCGCGTTGCGGCGCGCGCGTCCTCACGGCGCGGCGGCGGCGCGCGCGCTGCCTGCGCGGAGGCCAGCTGCGCGGAGAGCTCGCCAAACCTCGCGTCAATCTCGGAGAGCCGGCGGTCCATGATCGTCACGAGCCCGTCGCCGAGCGCGCCGAGGTCCGGGTGGCGCGAGGCCTCCTCGAGCGCCTCGAGGCGCACGCCGACCTCGCCGAGCTCGCGCTGGTATTTCGCGAGCAGCGCGTCGCGCTGCGCGTCGGTCAGGCCCATCGGGCTCCCGTTTAGGCGCACGATCGACTTTTCGAGTATGCGCTTGCGCGACTCGAGCGAGGAGACCTCGGCCGTGATCCGCGCGCTGCCCCCCGCGCCCTGCGCGCGGCCGCGGCGCGGCGCGATGCGCGTCGCAGCAGCGGCGGCCGCGGCCCCCGCCGCGGCGCTAAGGAACAGCTCGAGGGCCATGGCCTAGGCGTACCACTTTATCCACGAGTAGCGCCTGATCCTCGCGTCGGGAAACCCGCAGCTCGCGCAGCGGCCGTGGCGCCTGTGGTAGGCGTTCTTGCCGCAGCGCCTGCAGCGTATGTGCGTCTTTTTTCTCGTAAACCCCCCCATCGAGGTGGTGCCCTTGACCATCGGCCCCTAGCCCTCCGTGAGCGACGGCGAGATCATTATGACGTTGTCGCCGCGCACGACGATCGTCCCCAGGGGGGCCGGCTCGCCGCCGGCGGCCGCCTCCTCGGCCCCCTCGAGGAGGAGGTTCATGTGCTGGTCAAACCCGAGGAGGCTGCCCCTGATGGTCTTGTTGCCCTTTATCTTTATGAGGACGACCTTGTTGATGCTCTCGTCGAGGACCTTGACTGCCATGTCGACTGACACTACCGCTCCACCTGCGGCGCAGGGCGCAGGCGGTGCTATATTAAAATTTCACCGCCGCGCCGCGCGCGGGGCGCGCCTGCGGCCCCCCAGCAGGCGGGCGCACTCGGCGGCCGCGCCGGCGGCAAACTCGCCCAGGAGGCGCTCGCCGTCGGCCCCCGTCGCCGAGCGCGGGTCGCCCCAGACGCCGTTTGGGGCCACGGAGAGGAACGACCTCCGGGCCAGGCGGGCCGTGGCGGCCCTCTGGCGCGGCGTCGCCGGACGCGGCTCCGAATAGCCCCGGCGTGCCCTGGACATGTCGACGGGCCCGAGCGCGAGCATGATCGACGTCTCGGTGTGGCCGGCGTGGCCCAGCTCGGCTGCGGCGTGGCGCCAATAGTTGATGACGGCCAGGCGCGCAGAGGGCCGCCCAGAGTGGCCGCGAACCTCCCCCGGAAGGCGCGCGAGGTGAGCCATGTTGCCGTGGTGCGCGTTTATGACCACGAGCGCGCGCGCGCCGGCGTCGGCGGCAGAGGCGGCAATGTCGCGGACGGCCATGCGCAGCGTCGGGCCGGCCAGGCTGACGTGGAGGCGCGGCGCGTGCTCTAGCGACGTCCCGTACGGGAGCGGCGGGAGGAGCGAGTAGCCCATTATGGCGCAGACCCTCCTTGCGACCTCTGACGCAATGTCGGCGTCAGTCGAGACGGGCAGGTGCGCGCCGTGCTGCTCGATCGCGCCGAGCGGGAGGACCGCGACGCCGCCGGCCAGCGCGCGCCTTGCGGCGGCGTCGGCCAGCGGCGCTATCTCGCGCGCCTTGCCCGCCTTGCGTGCACCTTGCGCCATCGCACGTCGAGCCTCCCGGCTAGGTGGAGCCTGAGCGACTCGAGGAGCGCGCGCGCCTCGAGCCTCTGGCCCCTCGCCCTTATCGCCTCCAGCGAGTCCGCCGCGCGGACCTCAAAGGCGCGCTGCGCGATTATCGGGCCCTGGTCGAGGCTCTCGGTCACATAGTGCGTGGTCACGCCGGCTATCTTTGTGCCGCGCTCGTGCGCCTGCGCGTACGCCGACGCGCCGGGGAACGCCGGC
>RKSK01000199.1 GCA_007570915.1 Cenarchaeum sp. | reverse complement strand
GCGTTGCCGATGAGCATCGTGACTGCCATCGTCTCGCCGACGGCGCGCCCCAGGCCGAGTATCGCCGCGCCGGCCAGGCCCGTGCGCGCGTAGGGAAAGACGGCGAGGCGGAACATCTCCCAGCGCGTCGCGCCGAGCATGAACGCCGCCTCGCGCTGCTGCTGCGGGACGGCGGCCATGACCTCGCGCGAGACGGCCGAGACCGTGGGGACTATCATTATGGCCAGGACCACGCTTGCCGTGAGCACGTCGAGGCCAAAGGGCGCGTCCGAGAAGAGCCAGACGTCGGCGCCGAGGGCATCGTGCAGCGGCCTCTCGACCCACTCGACAAAGGCCCCGCGGAACACATAGAGGCCCCACAGGCCGTATATCACGCTCGGGACCGCGGCGAGCAGCTCGACGACAAAGCCCAGGGGCCGCCCTATGCGCGCCGGCGAGTCCGTGATAAACATCGCGATGCCTATGCTCAGCGGCACGCCTATGGCCATGGCGAGCGCCGCCGTCATCAGCGTCCCGAGGAGGTAGGGCAGGACCCCAAAGGACTCGCGGCCCTCCACGGCGTTCCAGTCCGTGCCGGCCACAAACCCCAGGCCAAACTCTGCGAGAGCCGGCGCGGACCCCGAGGCGAGCTCGTACGCCATGAGGGCGATCACGGCCAGGACGTACGCGCCGGCGACGGTCGCGCCTATGCGGAACGCCGCGTCAGACGCGGACCGCCTCCCCTGCCTCGGGGCGTGCCGCGAGGGCCCCTCACCCCCTGCGGCGCGACCTGCGCCACGCCCATGACGCCGCCGCGGCCGGCGCTGCCGCGTACAGGCCCGCGTTGAGCGCTATGACGAGGGACCCCATGGCCACCGTGCCGGCCTCGGTGCCCCCCGAGAGCGACATCAGGGGGAGCGAGTGGAGCATGGGCGCGACGAGTGCGCGCACGAGCGCCCTGAGCTCGGGGCTCTGCCGCTCGAGGTCAGCGACGGCCGGCGAGAAAGAGTAGTAGATGCCGTTGAACGCGGCCATGAACGCCGAGCCCGACGCCGTCGGGAGCAGGGCCGTGTCGCGCAGCTCGCGCAGGGCCTGGACCTGCGGCGCCATCTCGGTCCCATAGGCGGCCGTCGCGACGAGGCACCCGCCTCCCGCGGCGCCCACCCCCGTGTCGCCGCCCGTGCCGTTGCCCGTGCCCGGGGCCTGCGCGGACATGCCGTCTCCAAACGGCGACTCGGCCGCCGCCGCCCAGACGGACATCCCGTTGTACGTCACAAACTGGAGCGCGTCTGTCCCTATCCTGGCGACGCTCTCGGGGAGCGGCACATAGAGGAGCGGCTCGGCGTGCTCCTGGCCGCTTGTGAGCATCCAGTTTATCAGGTGCACGATCGCGTGCGCCTCGTCGATCGAGTCGGCCACTTCCCCGAGGTCGCCGTACAGAAGCAGGTAGGTGAGGCTCGATATCGGGTACGAGCCCTGGCCCGGCGCGTTGACAATGCTCACGCCCTCCCAGGACTCGATGGCGGCAGGCAGCGCCGCCGCCGCGCCGGACGACGCGGCCCTGATCGACTCGATCGTCGGCTCGACGTACGCCGTGCCGTCGCCGTTCTGCATGTGCGCGTACGCCATGCCCGTCTGGAACGCGTACGCCAGCTCGACATACCCCACAGAGTAGGGCGTGGTCCTCACGGTGGCGGCGACGCCCTCGTTGCCGGCGTTCGAGACGCCTCCCGGCCACGGCACGCTCTTTCCCCTGCCTATGCGCTCCTCAAACTCCCCGGAGACCCCCGAGAGGTAGTCCGTGAACACAAAGGTCGTCCCGGACCCGTCGGAGCGCTGGACGGGCACGATGGCCGCGTCGGGCAGGTTCGCGCCGGGGTTGTGTGACGCGATGCGCCCGTCGTCCCACCTGGTAATCTCGCCCAGAAAGATCATCGCCAGGGTCGGCCCGTCAAGGCGGAGGCCGCTGCCGGGCACCTCGGGAATGTTGTACGCCACGGTGACGGCGCCCAGCGTCTCGGGTATGTGGAGCGTGTTTGGCGCCGCGAGCTCCTCGCTTGGGGTCATCGGCGCGTCAGTCGCCGCAAAGTTGACCGTCTTTTCCATGTGCTGCGTTATGCCGCCGCCGCTGCCGATCGACTGGTAGTTGAGGCTGACGTTTGGGTGCTCCCTGGCGTACTCTACGCGCCACTTGTCTATCAGCGGAAAGGGGAACGTCGCGCCGGCGGCGTCGATCGAGAAGCTCATCGACTCGTCGGGGGGCACAAGCTGCGCGTGGGCCGCCGCGGCGAGGCCCATGGCCGCTGCCGCCGCGATCGCCGCTGCCATGGCTGCCCGCCTCAACGGCGGTGGGTCTGTCGGCATTGGATATATACCTGCCACTCATAATATGTGAAATTGCCATGTTTAGGTATAGACTATATAGAAATCCGCGCCTATGCCTCGCACCTGAGGGCAGAGTCCCCCTCCGAGGCAGAGCACGAGTCAGAGCCCTCGCCGCCGTCGATTACGTCCGAGCCGGCGCCGCCGTCAAGCGTGTCGTCGCCGGCCTGGCCGCGCACAATGTCGTCGCCGGCCCCGCCGTCAAGCGTGTCGTCGCCGGCGCCGCCTAGCAGGACGTCGTCGCCGGCGCCTGCCAGGACGCAGTCGCCGCCGGCGCCTGCCGTGACGACGTCGTTGCCGCCCATGCCAAAGACGAGGTCCGCGCCGGCCGTGCCGGACAGCGAGTCGTCGCCCTCCGTGCCCCTGATGACGTTGTATTCCGTGTGCGGCAGGCCGCACGCGAGGACCGTGACCGACTGGGCCGCGCTCGACCTGTTGCCCGAGGCGTCAGTCGCGTTCCACGTGACGGTGGTCGTCCCGAGCCCAAAGGAGCCCGGCGAGTCTGACGTTATCACCGGCGAGGCGTCGACCGTGTCAGTCACGGCCGGGACTCCCAGTGCCACGGGCGTCAGGAGGCCCGTGGCGTTTACCGTCATGTCCGCCGGCGCGGCGAGGAGGGGCGCGGCCCCGTCGCCGAGCGTCACGGTCTGGAGGCCGACTGCGGTGTTGCCCGCCGCGTCGGCGGCCTTCCAGCGCACCACCGTCACGCCTGGCCCAAAGAGGGCGGGGGCGTCGTTGGATATCTCGATGACCCCCACAATGTCGGTGGCAGTCGCGTTCCCCAGGGCCACGGCCGTCCCGTTGCGCGAGCCCGCCTCGGCGGCAATGTCGGCGGGGACGACGAGCGTGGGGGCCGTGGTGTCCCTCACGGTGACGAGCTGCGTCGCGGTGTGCTCGTTGCCCGCCGCGTCAGAGGCGGACCACGTAACGGTCGTCTCGCCCACCGGAAACCTCTCCGGCGCGTCGCTCGTTACCTCGACTGCGCCCACAGAGTCCTCGGCGCCTGCCACCCCAATCACGCCG
>RKSK01000094.1 GCA_007570915.1 Cenarchaeum sp. | reverse complement strand
ACTCCTCGGGCGCGTCGCTCTCCAGGGAGGCGACGCCCACGGCGTCTGTCGCCGTGGCCTCGCCGATATCGCCGATTCCAGAGCCGGCCTCGGCGGTGACGTCCGGCGGCGCCGTGACCTCCGGCGCGGTGGTGTCCCTTATCGTGACCTTTTGCGTGCCGGACGCCGAGTTGCCCGCCGCGTCAGCCGCGGTCCACGTGACGGCCGTCTCGCCCACGGGGAACGCCGCTGGCGCGTCGCTTGTGACCGTGACTGGGCCCACCGCGTCAGACGCCGTGGCCTCGCCGAGCTCGACGGCCGTCTCCTCCGAGCTGGCCTATCGCCGGCTCGAGCGTGTCGACCACCGTTATGACCTGCTCGGAGGTCGACTCGTTGCCCGACGTGTCAGTCGCCTTCCACGTCACGACCGTCTCGCCGAGCCCAAACGTCTCCGGCGCGTCGTTGGTGACCGAGTCCACGCCCACCCTGTCGGCGGCCACGGCGTCGCCCAGGTCCACGGTGTTGCCGCCGGCGCCGGCGTGCTCCACGGTGACGTCAGCGGGCGCAAAGACCGACGGCCGCGTCGTGTCGATGATCTGGACGGTCTGCGTGGCCGTCGCCGAGTTCCCGTGCGCGTCCGTCGCGGTCCACGTCACGACCGTCTCGCCCACGGGGTACGACCCGGGCGCGTCGCTCGTGAGGCTGGCTATCTCGCTCACGTCAGTCACCGTGACGTCGCCGAGCTCGACCTCGTTGCCCTCGGCGTCGGTGGCCTCCTGCGTGATCACCCCCGTCACCCCGATCTCCGGCGCCGTCGTGTCGACGACGCGGACGGCCTGCGTGGCGGTGGACGAGTTCCCCGACGCGTCCACCACGGTCCACGTGACGGTCGTCTCGCCCATGCCAAACTCTGCCGGCGCGTCGGACTCTATGGTGGTTTCTTGCACGTCGCTGACGGCAGGCTCGTCCAGCTCGGCGGCGTTGGAGCCAGCAGACTCCGCCTCTATGACAACCTCGGCCGGCGCGCCTATCACGGGGGCCGTCGTGTCCACTATGGTCACGAGCTGCTCGTCCTGCGCAGAGTTGCCAAACGAGTCCGCCGCGGTCCACGTCACCGTCGTGTTCCCGAGCGCGAACGCCGGCGGCGCGTCGCTTGTGACCGAGACTATCTTGCCGTTGTCAACGACGCTCGCGTCGCCCAGGAACACCGTCGTGGCCGACGCGCTAGTCGCCTCTGCGAGAATGTCCGCAGGCGCGATTATCTGCGGGGCCGTAGTGTCCACGACGCTGACCACCTGGGCCTCGTGGGCCGAGTTGCCCGAGATGTCGCGCGCCGTCCACGTTATCGTCGTGTCCCCCACGCCATAGTACGCCGGCGCGTCCGAGGTGACGTCTAGGACCCCCACCGCGTCATTCGCCGTGGGCGCGCGTATCTCGATATAGTTGCGCTCGGGGCTCACGGCCTCCACCGTGATGTCCGCGACGTCCTCCATGAAGGGCGGCGTCGTGTCCGAGACCGTGACCTGCTGCCTAGCTATAGCGAGGTTGCCGGCGTTGTCGATGGCCGTCCATATGACGAGGCTCGTCCCCAGCGAAAACTCTGCCGGCGCGTTGCTCGTGATCGAGCGTATGCCGCTCTCGTCGCTCGCCGTCGCCATGCCCACGTCTATCCGCGTGAGCGGGCCGGCGGCCTCGGCGTACACGTCGTGCGGCGCGTATATCGTCGGCTTTGTGAGGTCGCCCGGGACCGCGACGACCCTGGCCTGCTGGGCGGGGGCGGGGTGGCGAACCGGAGGCGTCGCGCTCGCCACGGGCGGCGTCGCCGCCGGCGGCGGCGTCGCGCTGGCCACTGGGGCCGGCGTGGGGGGCGTCGCGCTCGCGACATGCGCGGGCGCCGGCGGCTGGGTCGCGCCGGCCACGGGGGCGCGCTGCGCCGGCGGCGATGCGGCAGGCTGGGCTGCCGCGGGAGCCGGGGCCGAGGCCGGCGGCGGCGCTGCGGCCGCGGGCGGCGGGGCCGCGGCGGGCGGCTCTTGCGACTGCCTAAAGCGCTCCTCGGCGGCGGCCCGCGCCGCGGCGCGCTCAGAGTCCGCAAGGGCCAGCGGCGAGGTGTACTTTTTGACCGAGTGGCCGCCAGAGTCTATGACAAAGAGCTGCCCGTACAGGTCGACTGCGACGTCGGTGGGCATGAGGTACTTGTACGCGCCGTTTCCCGAGCTCCCCCACGCCGAGAGCGTCATGCCGGAGGGCTCTATGCGCAGGACGCGGTCGTTTCGCGTGTCGGCCACGTATATCTTGCCCTCGCCGTCGGCGGCGATGCCACGCGGTCGGAGCGACTTGCCCGCCACGGTCCCGTCAAAGTGCCCGATGAGCGTGCCGTTTGCCGCATACTGCATCATGGCCATCGTCCCCGGGTCCGAGACAAACACGCTCGAGTCCGGCGCGACTGCGACGCCGACGGGGGAGCGCAGGAGGGCCGCCTCGTCCCTGTCGTTGCCGAACGTGAGCAGGTGCGTGCCGGAGGGCGTGAACGCCTGCACCCTAGAGTTTCCCGTGTCGGCCACGTACACCGTGCCGTTGCGGGCCGCAATGCCGCGCGGCTGCAAAAACTCGCCCGGATCGCCGCCGTGCCCGCCCCAGCGCGACATGTACTCGCCGTCGAGGCCGTACACGACGACCTCCTCGAGGACGCTGTCCACGACGTACACGCGCCCGTCCATGACGGCCACGCCCATGGGCGTGGAGAGCGACCCCGTAGAGTTGCCCAGGCCGCCCCACGCGCCCTCAAAGCCGCCGAGGTTGTTGAACTTTTGGATGCGCCCGTTTCCCGTGTCGGCCACGTAGACGCTCCCGACGTGGTCCACGTCGAGGCTCGACGGGCCGCTAAAGCGCCCCTCGCCGGAGGCCCCAAGGGACCCCCACGACGTGACAAACTCGTGGGCCGGCCCCTCGGCCAGCGCCGGGGCCGCCACGGCGAGCGCCAGGGCGGCCAGCGCTGCGGGGGCCAGCGGCGCGTGTCCCATGCGAGCGGCCTCGCGGGCGCCAAAAATGGGGGCCAGCGTCAGCATTTGTTGCCGATTGGGTCAAATTTGCCCACCCGCGCGCGCCCCTAGAACGGCCTGCTGACCTCGCGCATGAACACGTACGTCGTGATGCCGACCATCACGGCGACAAAGCCCGCTATCACGGCCATGGCCAGGAGGGCCGTGGCCGGCTCGAGCGTGCCGGACATGAGGCCCCTCACGACGAGGATCGCGTACGTCACGGGGTTTACGCTGGCCGCCGCGGCGAGCCAGTCCGGCAGCAGCTCGAGCGGAAAGAGCGCGGGGCTGAGCATGAACAGGGGCATCCCCAGGAAGTTGATGAGGCCCCAGAACGTCTCCTGCGACTTTGAGACGGCCGCGGCGCTCACGGATATGCCCGAGAATCCCAGGGAGAATAGCACGACTATGGCCATGACGGGGGCGACGGCGAGGAGGTCCATCTCGACGCCTATTATCAGCGCGATCGCGAGTATGATCCCCGCCTGCATCGCGGCGATGAGCGATATGGCCCCCATCTTGCCGAGCGCGATGGCCGAGCGCGATATGGGAGACGTGATCGTCTTTGCCATAAACCCGTAGCGCCGGTCCCAGAGCGTGTTGACGCCGCCAAAGACGCTCGTGAATATGGCCGTGAGTATTATGACGCCGGGCGCCATAAAGTCGATGTACTTGCCCTCAAACCCGACTGACTCTATGAGCGGCTGCGTGCCGGCAAACGTGTTTCCGATCACGACGATCCATATGGCCGGCTGGACCATCCTGATGAGCACGCCGCTGCGCGACTTGCGGTAGCGCTTTAGCTCGCGCCAGAACACGGTGTACGTGTCGCCAAATATGTGCGGCAGGCGCGCCCCACCGGTGGCCGTCATGCGCGCAGCTCCCTCGTCTTGCGGTAGGCCTTTTTGCGGTCATAGGCGGCCTCCTCGTCGTCGCGCAGCTCGCGGCCCGTGTACGAGATGAACACGTCGTCAAGCGTGGGCTGCTTGAGCGAGATCGAGGCGATCCTGGCCCCCGCGCCGCCCGACTCGGCGAATATCCTCGGTATGAGTGACGTCCCGCTGTACGTGTACACCGTGATCTCGCCGCCGTCGCGAGACATCTCGCGTATGCCCGGCAGCGCGTGTATCGCCGAGGCAAGCGCCCCGGCGTCGCCCTCGACGCGCATCGTGATGACCTCGCTGCCCATCGCAGACTTTAGCGACGACGGCGAGTCGACGGTGCGTATGCGCCCGCGGTCTATTATCCCGACCCTGTCGCAGAGGCTGTCGGCCTCCTCCATGTAGTGCGTCGTGAGGAATATCGTCATGCCGTACTCGTCGTGCACGCGCCGGATGTACTCCCATATCTTGCGCCTCGTCTGTATGTCAAGGCCCACGGTGGGCTCGTCGAGGAATAGCACGCGCGGCATGTGGAGGAGGCCGCCGGCTATGTCGAGGCGCTTGCGCATGCCCCCCGAGTACGTCACCGTCGCGTCGTCGGCCCTGGCCCCGAGCTCTATCATGGCGAGTATCTCGTCTATGCGCCTGCCGCGCTCGCCGGCCGGCAGGTGGCTCAGGCGGGCCTGGAGCATGAGGTTGTCGCGGCCCGTGAGGAACTCGTCGACGGCCGTGTCCTGCTGGACGTAGCCGATGTTGCGCCTGACCTCGCGCGGGCTCTGGACCACGTCGTGGCCGACCACGCGCGCGCTGCCAGAGGTCGGCTTGAGGAGCGTCGTGAGGATCATCATCGTCGTGGACTTGCCCGCACCGTTCGTGCCCAGGAACCCGAATATCTCGCCCTCCTCGACGCCGATGCTGACGTTGTCGACGGCGTTGGCCCCGCCGTACGACTTTACGAGCGACTCTGTCTGGATTGCGAGCACGCGCGCGCGGGGGCGCGGGCGCGATTATAAACCGATTGCGGCCCGTGTGGGCGCCGGCGGCGCGCGGCCCCCCAAACCGTTTTATCTGCGCGCGGCCCGCGGCGCGGCCATGAGGGGCCTGTGCCGCGTGTGCCTGTCCTCGAACGTCGAGGTCGTCGTTGACGGCGCGTCGGCCATATGCCGCGCGTGCCTGGAGGCGCGCTCGAGGGAGCGCTAGGGGCGCGACCTAAACTCCGAGCGCGTCATCTTGAGCGTGACTGCCTTGCCCACGCCCCATATCGAGGCCAGCGAGACGGTCTTTGTGGAGAACACCCCGTGGGCGACCTGGATCGACTCGACGTCGCCGGTCTCCGTGTTGCGGTTGATGCGCCTCACCTTTCCTATCCTGTGGCCGTCAACGTCGTCGACCCTGACGCCCGCGCGGATTGGCGGCGTCGTGAGCAGGACGCTCTCGTCCGTGATCCGCGAGACGCTCGAGCGCGGCAAATAGTACCTCTTTAGCACCCCATAGCCCACGGTCATGCCGGCCACGCCGAGGGACTCCTCGTCGATGTGGACGCGCCTCACGCGCCCGTACTCGATGCCCTCCCTGTCGACGACCCTGCGGCCCGCAAAGTCGCGCGTCGTCGTGACGTTCTCTGGCATCCCGGCAAGCCTTGCCGCCATGCCCTACCCCCGCGGCCCGCGCTTATTAGGCGCGGTGTTGGCGTTTTGGCCCAACTGCGCAAAATTACTTGACCCTAGGCGATGTGGACGATCGTGCTCACGCCGCGCCTGTCGGTCTCCTCGCCGGCCTCGGTCTCCTGGACCACGACGGTAAACGAGACGACGTCGCCATGCGAGGCCCGCGAGGCGTCCAGGCGGAGCGCGAGGTCAGAGGCGTCCGGCGAGCCGGCCAGGCCGCCCTCGGAGATGGAGGCCGGAAACGTCGACTCTAGCCGAAAGCGCTCGTCGCGCGAGTGGCGCCCGAGGGCCGCGGCGCGCCCGCCCCTCCCCCCGGCCCGCAGGCGGACCTCGACTGCGCCCGGCCGCGCGCGCGCGTACGCCGGCACGCCGCCGACCGTCACTTCTATGGGGAAGGGCCGGCCGGCCGTCGCCTCGGCCATCTTTTGGATCGCGTCGTTCATGACCACGTCGACGCCCCTGATCGAGCGGGCCACGCGCGATATCCACTCGTCGGCCCTGCCGACGACCGACGTGATCCCCTCTCGCCTGAGGGCGTCCTCGCCGGCGGGCAGCGCGTAGCGGTCGACCCACGCGAGGTAGTCCGCCGAGATGTCGCGCACAAAGCGGATGCACGTGACCTTGTAGTCCTCGAGGCTGCTTGCGCGCTCGGAGCACTCGTCGCCATAGCCGCCGGGGCCCGCCATCGGTAGCGCCATTGCGCGCGCGGCGCGCGCGGGGCCGGTAAAAAACGCTGCGCCACGGATATAACGGGGGCCGCGGCGCGCGCGCGCGTGGGCTTTGCGGAGATGGCCGAGGACCTGCGGCGCGCGCTGGCCGCCGACACGGCCCAGGTCCGGCTGCTCCTGGCGCGCAGCCCCGCGTCGGCGTACGCGCGCATCGTCGAGATCGGCGAGGGCGTGGGCAGGATGCACGGCGTGAGGCTCGTCGTCAACTTTCCAGGCAAGGAAAAGATCCGCGACCACTCCATGTACGGCCGGCGCGACCTGAGCGTCATAGTCGACAGGGGCCGCACGCGCTTTCCCGTCCCGCGCTCGGAGGTGAAGGCCGAGGCAGAGCGGCGCATTCCCGGCGCGCGGGCCGAGGACGCGTACATGTACGAGGGCAAGGAGGGCGTAAAGGTCTTCCACGCCGGCGGGAGGATTGACGTCCTGCCGCACTCGCTCCACATATGGTGCGAGCTCACGCCGGAGGTCAGCGCGTACTGCGCGTGGCTCATGGGGCGCGTCTACGCGCGCCCCTAGAGCGAGCCGAGGAGCTCGGCGGCCTCGGCGTTCTCTGGGTCCGCGTCGAGCATCCTCCTGCAGAGGCCCCCCGCCTCCTTTTTCCTGCCGGCGTGCGCATAGAGGCGCGCGAGGAGCAGCATAGAGTCGGCGTCGTAGGGGTTTATCTCCAGGGCGCGCTCAAAGTAGCGCGAGGACTCGGCGGCGTCGCCGAGGACATAGTGCGCGCTGCCCATGATGAACAGGTAGTCCGGGTCGCGCCCGTGGCTGCGCTCCAGCGACCTGCCAAACTCGATGGCCTCCGCATAGTCGCCGGAGGCGATCATCTTGCGCAGCCTCCGCTTTGGGTACGAGAACAGGCCCGCCATTGCGCGCGCGGCGCGGCGCGGGCGGCTTTAAGGCTAGCTTGGCGCGCCGCCTAGCCCACGGCTATTATCCCGCGGCCGACGAGAAACTCGATCGCCGCGACAAACGTCGAGTCGTCGGTCTGGCCGTCGACCCAGAACCCCGCCGTCTCCTTTACCCACGCGGGGACGCCCGCGCCGCCGGGGGCCCCGTACCCCGTGGCCCCGACCTCGATTATCCCGCGCGATATGAGAAACTCGATCGCCGCGACAAACTCGGCGTCGCCGATGTGGCCGTCGACCCAGAACCCCGCCGTCTCCTTT
>RKSK01000132.1 GCA_007570915.1 Cenarchaeum sp. | reverse complement strand
GTATCGTCGACTGGGCCGCGCGCACGGCCCTGTGAAAGTAGACGGTCCGGAACATCTGGCGGCGCGAGTGCATCATCGACTCGAAGGAGTGCAGGGCCGAGCGCGCAAGGCCCATGCGGCCCCTGAGGCGCACGAGCGAGGAGACGAGGCGGCGGTGGTCGACGCGCGCGTGCTCCGAGCCCGTAAAGTGGCCGTCGCGCAGGAGGTAGTCCATCGTGTCGGTGCCCATGACCCCGGAGATTATCTCCGGCAGGGCGGACGGCGCCGGCCCGCCAAAGGCGAGGCTCGCGACGCGCCGGCGCTCCCTGCCGAGCGCGTCGCCGAGCGACGTCCCGGCGAGTATGCGCCTGCCGATCCCCTCGTGTCCCGCCCCGCCGAGCCCGCCGTGCGCGCGCAGGACCGACTCGAAGAGGTGCGAGAACGGGCCATGGCCGATGTCGTGCACGAGGCCCGCGAGGCGCAGCGCGCGCGCCTGCGACTCGGTGAGCCCGCCGCGCGACATGAGCGAGGACGCGGCCATGCCGGATATGTGCATCGTGCCCAGCGAGTGCTCAAAGCGCGCGTGGCGCGCGCCCGGATACACCATGTGCGCGCCGGCCAGCTGGTTTATGCGGCGGAGGCGCTGGAACGCGGGGTCGTCTATGACGCGCATCTCGGCCTCGTCGGCCACGATAAAGCCGTGCACGGGGTCGATGATCTCAGTCGTCATGCGCGCAACCCCCGCGTGACTATGCCCAGGATCCGCGCGTGGATGCCCTCGCGCGGGAGCGACGCGTCTATCACGTGCCAGCGGCCGCGGCGCGCCATGCGGCGGTACTCGCGCGACACCCTGCGCAAAAACTCCGCGTCGCGCTCAAAGCGGTCGCGGCCCGACGGCTTGCGCCTAAACGACTCGGCGCCGCGCGAGTCGAGCAGCACGACAATGTCGCTGCGCGGCATGCCCGCGTCAAGGGACTCTAGCCACGCCCTGCGCAGGCCGTTGGCCGCGCCATAGGCGACATTGGAGTGGTAATAGCGGTCCATTATGACCAGCCTGCCGGCCGCGAGCGCGCGCTCTATGCGCGGGAGGGCCTCCCAGCGGTTGGCCGACATTAGCGCGTGGATGACCTGCGGCCGCACCTCCCGCCGTGACGCGAGGATGGAGCGCAGGACGCGGCCCACAGGCGTCGCATAGTCAGGCAGGCTGAGGAGCGAGCAGGCCGTGCCGCGCCGGCGCAGCGCGCGCGCGAGCAAGGCCGCCTGCGTGCCCTTGCCGGCCTGGTCTGTCCCCTCGAGTGCGACTATCATGCAGGCGCGGCACGGCGCGCGAGGTTAAAAAAGTGTGCGTCGGGTTCCCCGCGACGCGGCCACGGCCGCCGGCGCCGCGCGCCGCCACGGGATCGCCCGCAATGGCGCCGCCGGGCGGCAGGGAGCAAAAAAGGGCGGGCGGCCTATGCTGGGAGCCCGAGCCTCCGCAGGTCGAACTCTTTGCAGAGGCGCCACTCCTTGTTTAGGGCCGTCGTCGTGACGGCCGCCGTCTCCTCCTCTATGAGGCCGATCCGCTCGGCCTCGTTTATCACCTCCCACGCCTCGCGCTCGGAGGGCGCCATGGCCACGAGCCTGTTCATTAGCTCGTACGAGGGCGCCGACTTGTAGTACAGCAGGCCGTTTGCGATGAGCCTCAGGCCGTCGAGCTTCGCTTCCGGGTCCAACGCTGGAGGGCGCGCGGGGAGGAGTATAAGAGAGTATGGAGAAAATGCTAAATACCGGCGCCCTTCCTGCGCGCCGCCGCGCCCTGCCACAGCCGGGCAGCAAGGCGAAATTTAGGCACGCCTCATGCCCGGCAAACCACGCTCACGGTTCCAATGGGGGCATACTTTTCGATCAGGGCATCAAGGCGGGGTTTTGGCATGGGCCTGCGAACGCGAAACGTTATGCCTATTGTGCCTGGCTCGATTGGCGTGCCGTTTGGTATCCTCACCTCATCCTCAAATAACGCATAAGACTTGAACCCCCGCAGTGTTTCTGGGCGCGTGGCCGCAAAGTGTGAGGTGTATGTTAGGGGAAGCGCGCACCTTCGGTATGCGTCAGTTATCTTTATTATATAAAATATGTCATAATCGGCAAACCATGGAGACTTGGTGACGGAGGCAGACACAAAGGGGTTATTGATGGACAAAAAGACGCAATTCCCAAGCATGCTCTCAAGCTCGCCTTCCCCACGGGTAAATCGCGTTAATGCGCCAGCCTGCGTCCATGCGTAGCGCAGAGCGGCACTGTACGCAACTGCAAGCTCTTCGCATTTTCCCACAACGCCCGCAATGCCGCATTCCAGAAACAGGGAGTTGAGCCTCTCGTTAAGGGCAGGAACGTCGCGGTCAGGGGCGTTGGAAATGTATGTCCTTTTCACCATGGAATCAAGCCTGGCATCATGCCTGCACGCGGCCATGGCCGCCCAGAACCGGGACTGGGCCACGCGACTTTGCGCCATAAACCACCCGAGTCTTGTGAGCGGGTCAAGCCCATGCGCCAGAACCGTCTCCAGAATGCGCTCCGGGCGCAGGTCTGCGCACGTGCACGGCGAGGCGGCGATCGCGGCGCAGACGTGCGGCATTATCGCGTTGACCAGATCCCGCCTCACCAGGGTGCCAATGTCCATTGCCTGCGGGCGTCGGCTGGCTTGCATAAAAGCATAACGTTGCGATCGCGGCGCTTTCGGGCTCGAGGCGGTCTCCTCACGGGGCGCACGCTGTCCAGGCCATGGCAGGAGGCAAGCCGGCTGGAGCCGCCTTTTGCCCCCGCTTGCCCCCGGCGCGGGGATCGCCTTGCGCCAAAATCCCCTGCACAGCGCGCGCGGGCAAGGCCGCCTGCGTGCCCTTGCCTGCCTGGCCTGTCCCCCGGGGGCGGCTATCGTGCCGGCGCGGGGCGCGCCCGCGGATCCCCCGCGCGCGGGTGCCTGCGCATGACTTATAACCAGACCTTCCGCGCGCGCCCGCATGGGCGTAGCGACGGCCATGGCGCGCGAGGTCTCGCGCGAGATCGGCTCAAAGACGCGCGAGTTCTACGAGTTTGTCCTGCCGGCCGTCGACATGCACATGAACTCGCGCGAGATCACCGTCATAGTCGACGTGCCGGGGTTCGCAAAGGACGCCATCGACGTGAGGCTTGACGGCAACGCGCTGATCGTGCGCGCCAGGCGCGAGCGGGCCGACGGCGAGGAGTCCTCGATCGTCTGCGCGCAGAGGCCTCTGGCCATCGACAAGCGCATACGCCTGCCGGCAGACGCCGCCGACATCGCCGAGTCCGTCGGCTCGGCCCGCTGCGAGGGCGGCGTGCTGACCGTGGTGATACCGCGCGAGAGGCGCGGGACGAGCATACCGGTCCAATAGTCAGCGCCTCCCGAGTATCGCAAAGGCGGCAAATATCCCGATCGCCGCCATCATGCCCACGGCGCCGGCGGCGGCTGCCCCCGAGGCGTATATTATCGCCGAGCCGACAAACGTCGAGGACGCCAGTATGCTGCCGGGCAGGAGCGCGCCGGCGCGTGCGGGGCGCGCGCGCGACGACCTCGCGTCATCAAGGAACCGGCGCATCTCCGGGACCACCTCGATCGCCTCGGCCATCGCGCCGGCAAGCCTCCCGACCCCCGACCGCAGCTCGGACATGTACGCCTCCTCGACCATGTGCTCCTCCTCGAGTATCTCCTTGAGGACCTTCATGAACGTGAACTTGACGCCGTGCGCCTTGTATATGCCCTCGAGGAGCGTGGCCATCCTCATGTATAGCGAGAGGTGCTTTGGCAGCAGGAACGGAAAGTTGCCCATGGTCCGGTTGACTAGGTCGACCAGTATGTTCACCTCTAGCTCGCTTGCGCGCCGGCCGTGCATCGCGCGGATGCTCAGGGATATGGCCCGCTCTATGACATGCCGGTTAAAGTCGGGCATGAGCATCCCGAGGTCGTCCATGGCCCTCACGGCGCGCGGCGCGCTGCGGTCGGCCAGCGCGGCATAGAGGCGTATGAGGCGCAGGCGCGTCTCGCCGTCAAGCCTGCCGACCATGCCATAGTCATAGAGTATTATCCTCCCGTCCGGCGCGACGGAGAGGTTGCCGGGGTGCGGGTCGGCGTGAAAGACGGGGTGGCGCAGGAGCATGAGGAAAAAGAGCTTGTGAATGTCGACGACCAGCCTCTCGCGGTCTATGCCCATCTCCTCGAGGGCCGCAACGTCGGTCACCTTTGTGCCCGGCACGTAGCGCATCGTCAGGACCGCCCCCGTCGAGCGGTCCTCGTACACGTCGGGCACTATTATCCCGGTGCCCGCCGTGCTCTTGCGTATGGACCTCAGGTTTTCGAGCTCGACGCCATAGTCCATCTCCTCGTGTATCGTCTCGACAAACTGCGCAAACATCGCCTTTACGGTGAGGCCGAGGTTTGGGTTGATGAACCGCAGCGCCGCCGGCAGGAGGGCCTTGACGTCGCGCAGGTCCTCGCGCACCGCCCTCTCTATCCCGGGGCGCCTCACCTTGACGACGACGTCCTCGCCGCGCAGGCGCGCGCGGTAGACCTGCCCGAGCGACGCGCCGGAGATCGCCTCGCGCGACACCTCGTCAAAGGCCCCCTCGATGGGCCCGAGCTCGCGCTCGAGCTCCGGGAGGACCTCCTCAAAGGGGGCCGCGGGCACGTCGTCCTGCAGGCGCGAGAGCGTGTCCATGTACGGCTTTGGGAGTATGTCCGCGCGCGCCGAGAGCCACTGGCCGAGCTTTATGTAGACGGGCCCGAGGTCTATAAAGGCGTCAAGGGCGCGCTGCGCGTTGCGCCGGTAGCGCTCCATGTCCGACTCGGTGCTCTCCCCGCGCAGCCACCTCTTGCGGTCGGCGCGCAGCGCGATGACCGAGGGCGCAAGCCTGGCGAGCACGCGCAGCGAGCGCAGGCGGAGCATCACGCACCCCCGCGCAGCGCGCGCGCGGCGCGCCACGCGGCGTACGCCGCCGCCGGCGCCGCGGCCGCCGCGGCGAGCAGCGCCGGCGCGTCGCGCAGCAGGTGGCCCAGCGGGTCGCGGCGCGGGTCGGCGGCGTCGGCGTGGACCGTGTAGCGGTCCGCGTAGCGGCGTATGTGCAAGTTGCCATAGCGGTACTGGGCGATCGCGCCGCGCCTGTCGCCCAGGGCCGTCTCCTCGACCCAGTGGGGGAGGTCCTCGCGGACATCGAGCGGAACCTCTATCTCGTCTGCGGCCATGGGGCGCGGCTCGCCGGCGGTCCGGATATAATCATTGCACGGCCGCCGCGCGCCGCGCGCGCCTCCTGCGCACGAGCACGGCGGCCACGGCGGCGGCCGGCGCGGCGAGCAGCAGCGCGTACATTCCGTCTGGCCCCCCCTCCTCGGCGGGCGGCTCGGGTATCGTGACGGTGGCCTCCAGCGATATGACCGTCTCCTCGCGAGTCGAGTCCTTGAAGCGCACGTCGACGCGCACGTCGTGGTCGCCGTAGCGCGCCTCGCCCTCAAACTCGACCGGGACGCTAAAGGGCACGGGCGAGTCGATCTCTATCTCGTCGATGAACTGAGTGGTCCCCACGAGGTTTGAGCCGGCGAGCGGAACCAGCGTCACAAAGCCAAAGAGCGCGTCCTCGTTGCCCTCGTTTATCACGTCGCCGACTATGGTCGGGTTGCCGGCCAGGTCGGCGACGCGCACGCCGTATATGCGCGCGTCGATGAGCCCGCGCACGTAGAGGTCCACGACGCGCATGGCCGACTGCGTGTCGCCCTGCGCGTTGATGTAGGATATGTCCAGGGGCACGCGCAGGACGTCCTCGCTGAGGGATCCCGGCACGTAGACCGTCGCGTTCAGCTGGCCCGACCCGCCGGGGCCTATGTTGCCAAGGTCCCAGCTCGACTCGCGTATGACGACGTTGTCGAGGTTGGACATTGACTGCGACGAGTCGTCCTGCGCCCCGGAGACCGTGACCTCGACGCTCGAGACCTGCGCGGTGCCAGAGTTGGAGACGTCTATGGCGACCCTGTTCTCGCGCAAGGACGTGATGAACGCGTCGCGCGCGCTCGCGTCAATCACGCTGTCCCCCGTCACCTCTATGTCAATCTCGAAAAACTCGTTGCGCGTGCCGGACTCGCGCACGCGCGAATAGTCGACCCTGACTGCGGCCGGGTGGTCGCCTATCGAGGCGGCCTCGTCCACGTTCACGTAGAACGTCAGGAAGAACGTCTCGCCGGCGTTGGCGTTGTCCTCGGCGTCGGCGACCGCCGCGCGCGCGCCGTCGTGCGCGCTGAGGGCCAGGGGCAGGGAGAGCTGGCCGCGTATCCCCGTTATGTCGTGCGCGCCGACGTTGGCGATCGCCACGGTGAACGGCACGTTGGCGTCGCCGGGGCGGACCTCCATCTTTGCGGACGGCAGGCCAAAGTACGCGTCGAGGTACTTGACCGCGCTGAACTGGCGCTCAAACGGCGAGAGGACCTGCGCGCCGGCCTCCGGCGCGGCGCCCTGGGGGCCGCCGGCCAGCGCGGCGCACGCGAGGGCCGCGGCCAGCGCGATCGCCGCCGGCGCGGCCGTGCGCGCCCTCACAGGTGCTCGCCCTCGTGCGCCATGCCGTCCTTTATCGAGACGATCCGGTCGACGTCGCCGAACTGGTGCCTGTCGTGCGTGACTATGATAAAGGTCTGCGCGAGCTCGCGCGCCATCGACTTCATCAGCTCTATCGTCGCGGCCGCCGACTTTGAGTCGAGGTTGCCCGTCGGCTCGTCGGCCAGGACGATCGACGGCCCGTTTGCCAGGCCGCGCGCTATCGCCGCGCGCTGGGCCTGGCCGCCGGATATGGCGTTGGCCCTCTTGTGCATCTGGTCCGTCATGCCCACCGCCGCGAGGAGCTCGCGCGGGTTCGGGAGCCTCCTGGCGCCGCCGAGTATCTTTTGGGGGAGCTCGACGTTCTCGATCACGGTGAGCTCGGCGAGGAGGTTTGAGAACTGGAAGACAAAGCCCAGGCGCGAGCTGCGAAACGACGAGAGCTCGCCGTCGGGCAGGCCCGCAGTCTCGACGCCGTCTATGCGGATGCTCCCAGTCGTCGGCCTGTCAAGGAGGCCTATCATGTTGAGCAGCGTCGACTTGCCCGAGCCGGAGCTCCCGACGATCAGCATGAACTCGCCGCGCGGGACGGTGAGCGAGACGTCGCGCAGGGCCTGAGTGCGGACCGCGC
>RKSK01000050.1 GCA_007570915.1 Cenarchaeum sp. | reverse complement strand
CCAGCTCGTACGCCTCGCCGGCGGCCATGAGGCCAGAGTCAAACGTCTCGCCAAAGTCGCCGTCGCTCGTGACGGTGTGGACCACGGCGTCGTCGTTTGTCCAGACGATGACGGTCCCGCGCTCGACGTCGAGCTCCCCGGGGTCATAGTCCGGCGCGTCGACGACGGCCGAGCCCTCGAGTATGGACACGGCGGTCCTCGGCGCGTCGGCGGGCGGGGCAGCATCGTGCTCTGCCTCCCCGTGCTCTGCCGCCTCCATGGCCGCGGAGGGCTCGCCCTCGTCGATCATGTACGTGTCCGGCGAGACGAACCCAAAGGCGACGAACGCGATTATGCCGGCCGCCGCGGCGAGGCCAAATATCGCGCCCACGGGGCGCGCGTACATTGGCATCTTTGTGACGACATAGGCGAGCATTATGGCCGGAAAGGCGATCCCCACGAGCACGCCCGCAAAGGTCGCCGTCGTGCTCACGGTGTTTAGCGTGAACGCAAACATCCCAAAGGACAGCGATATCGAGGCCACCACGAGGACCGTCGCCTTTGCCCTGTTGCTAGTCGAGACGCCGCCCTCGAGTATGCCCGCGGCCAGGAATATGAGCCCTATGAACATCGTCAGGCCCGTGAGCGCGTGCATCCCGTCTATGAAGGTGTGCGCGATGCCCGCATACGAGACCGTGACGCCGGCCAGGCCGATCGAGGTGAGGCCCATGCCCGGCATCATGAGGTCCCAGTTGCTCATCTGCGGGGTCGCGCGCCCCGGGCAGATTACTTAACCCTTTTGCAGGGCCCCGCCGCCGCTGCCCCCCAAAGGTATTAAATCAGACGTGCCTGTCCCCCCCGCCGGGATTGGCGCTAAGGGAGATCTACGAGGTGTCAAAGCCGCGCATAGTCGTGCTCCTCGTCATCACGGCCGTCACGTCCATGTACGCCGGCGGCGCGCTGGGGACGCCGGCCTCCGAGCCCGGCCTGGCCGCGTACGCCCACATCATCGTCGCCGGCGCGCTGGCCTCGGCGGGCTCGAGCGCGCTGAACCACTACTATGACCGCGACATCGACCCCCTAATGGGGAGGACGTCCTCTAGGCCCATACCGGCGGGCCGCCTCGGCGCGCGCGCGGCCCTGGCGTACGGCCTGGGGGCAAGCTGCGCCTCGGTCGTGTACGCCGCGCTTGCGCTAAACGCCGCGACGGCGCTCTTTGTCGCCCTCGGGATAATATTTTACGTTGTCATATACACGATGTGGCTAAAGCGCCGCAACGCCAGCAACATCGTCATTGGCGGCTTTGCGGGAAGCTGCGCGGCGATGGCGGGGTGGGCCGGCGCGACGGGCTCGATGGACCTGCTCGGGTTCCTCGTGGGCTTTTTGGTGTTTGTCTGGACGCCCTCGCACTTTTGGTGCCTCGCGATGAAGATACGCGACGAGTACGCCGCGGCGCGCGTCCCGATGCTCCCCGTCGCCATCGGGATGCACCGCACGTCGCGCTACATACTGGCAAACACGGCCATACTCCTCCCCTACTCGCTTGCGCTCTATGCGGCGGGCATGGGGCTGGTCTACACGGCGATAGCCGCAGTCTCGGGGGGCCTCATGCTCGCGTACCACTACCGCCTGACGCGCGAGCCGACGCCCGAGTTTGCGTGGAAGGCGTACAAGGTGACGGCGCCCTACCTCACGATAATATTTGCCGCCGTCGCCCTTGACGCGGCGTTCCACATACGGCCCTAGGGCTCGGCGTTTGGAAAGCTCGCCTCATAGTCGCGCTCGCGCGCGGACCCGTCACCGGGGACCGCGTTGGTGACCCTTGATCTGACGGACTCGTACCACTTGCCCACGTCCCCCGTTATGGACGGGCTGATGCGCTTTAGGCCGGCGGTAAAGTCCTGGCCCTCGATCGAGCGCGAGGAGCGCTGGATCGCCGCCACGGCGGCCTCCCTGCACAGGGCCTCGAGGTCCGCGCCCGAGCACCCCCTCGTCATGACTGCCACCTCGCCGAGGCTGACGCCGGCGCCCAGGGGCATCTTTTTGGAGAGGGCGCGTATGATCTCGAGCCTCGCGGCCTCGTCCGGCGGCGGCGTGTATATCGAGAGGTCGAGCCGGCCCGTACGGAGGAGCGAGCCGTCGAGCAGGTCGGGGCGGCTCGTGATCCCAACGACGACCACGCTGGCCGTGAGGCTGTCCTCTATCTCCGTGAGGAGCTGGCTGAGGACCGCGTCGCCATAGCCGCCGTCGCCGCCGTCCCTGTGGCGCGCCAGCGCGTCGAGCTCGTCGAGTATGAGGACGCACGGCGAGGACGCGACCGCCTTGCGGAATATCTCGCGTATGGCCTTCTCGGACTCGCCGACCCACTTTGAGAGTATCTCCGGCCCCTTCACGACTATCATGTTGGCCCCGCTCTCGGCGGCCAGCGCGCGCGCGAGCATCGTCTTGCCGCACCCCGGCGGGCCGTATATGAGGACGCCGTGCGGGGGCCTCACGCCCATGCGCGCAAACTCGGAGGGCTCGCGCATGGCGCGGATCACGTTCTGCTGGAGCGTGCGCTTTGCCGCGTCGAGCCCGCCGACGTCGCGCCACCAGACCTTGGGCCGCTCGACGTAAAACTCGCGCATCGCCGTGGGCACGACCTCGCGCATCGCCTCGTAAAAGTCGGCCACTTTTATGCGCATCGACTGGAGGACCGACGACGGTATGCGCTCGCTCTCAAGGTCGATCTCCGGCAGGTACCTCCTGATCGCCTTTATCGCCGCCTCGCGGCACAGCGACTTTATGTCGGCGCCGGTGTAGCCGTGGAGGGCAGACGCCATCTCCTTGATGTCAAACTCGGCGTCGACGGGCATGCCGCGCGTGTGTATCTGGAGTATCTCGAGGCGCCCGTCCTCGTTGGGCACGGAGACCTCGACCTCCCTGTCAAACCTGCCGGGCCGCCTGAGCGCGGGGTCCACGCTGTCCTGCCTGTTCGTGGCCCCGAGCACGATCACGTTGCCCCTCTCGGTCAGCCCGTCCATGAGCGCGAGGAGCTGCGCGACGACGCGCTTCTCGACGTCGCCGTAGGCGTCCTCGCGCCTGGGCGCGATCGCGTCAATCTCGTCGATGAATATTATGCTCGGCGAGCCCTCCCTGGCCTCCCTGAATATGTCGCGAAGGCGCGCCTCGGTCTCGCCATAGTACTTGTTCATTATCTCCGGCCCGTTTATGAGGTACATGTTGGCGTCCGACTCGCTTGCGAGGACCTTCGCTATGAGCGTCTTGCCGCACCCCGGCGGGCCGTACAGCAGGACGCCGCTGTGCGCCTCGACGCCTAGGCGCGCAAAGAGCTCGGGGTGGCGCAGCGGGAGCTCGACTATCTCGCGCATCGCCTTTATCTCCGCGCCGAGCCCCCCGACCTCCTCGTACGTCACGCGCGGCCTCCTGTCGCGCGCGGCCTCGGTGAGTATGCTCAGCGCGGTGGGCTTGCACACCTCGACCATGCCGCCGGGCGACACCCTGCTCACCTTGAAGGATATCGCGTTGCCGAGTATCATCACGGATATCTCGTCGCCCTCGACTACGGGCATGCCCGACACGCGGGACTTGACAAAGTCGGTAAACTCCGAGTCGACCGTTATCGTGTCGTTGACCGGCATGAGCTCGACTGACCGCGCGGGCCGCACCTCTGCCCTCGAGACGCGCACGGGCTCGTTGCGCGCGCCGCCGACGTTCTTGCGCATCTGCCCGTCAATCCTGATCGTCTCCGGCGAGCGCTCGTCCTCGTCTGCGGGCCACGCCACGGCGCAGCTCGCGCGCGCGCCGGATATCTCGACAAAGTCGCCCGGCGCGATGCCCAGGCGGTCCATGGCCTCGGGGCCCACGCGCGCGCGCTTTTTGCCGACGTCGCGCTGCTTTGCCTCGCCCACCTTCATCGAGATCGCCCCGCCGCGCTTGCGTGCCAAGGCGGCGCCCTACTTCATCTCCACGGAGGAACGGCTCATGTTGAGGACCTCAAACTCGCTCACGCCCCCCACGGACCTCACGGCCGACTCGAGGGAGTCCATCTGCCCCTCCCTGTCCTCGCAGACAAACTCGGCCTTGAGCGCAAAGAGGCCAAAGGCTATGGGCTCCTTTTCGTGCCGCCTCATCGTTATGCCGTCGGCCAGCGCGCCGCCTATCGAGGCGGCCAGCGCGTCGAGGTCGACCTCCGTTCCCGTCGGGAGGACCTTTGCGACTATGACGAGCTTTGTCATGGCCCCTCAAAGCCGCACGCGGCGCACTTGTACGGCGTGGCCGACTCGCGGCAGCTCTGGCAGCGCCAGACCGTGGCCGACTCGGTCCCGCACTCGGGGCAGCTGAACTTTACGCACTTGTCGTTTGGCATGATGTGCCTGTGGCAGCAGCTGCACACGGGCAGGGATAGCGACGACACCGCCGCGCGCGCGCGGGCGCGCCGATTTATACCTTGCCCACAATGGCGGCCATGAGGCGCGCCACGTCGCGGGGGGGCATCCTGCGCAGCAGGCCGGCGGCCCCCCTGGCCCCGAGCGCGCGCGCTATGGCGCCGGCGTGAAAGTCAAAGCCCGAGCCCGAGGCCGCCGCGCCGGCCACCTCGGGCGTGACGGCGGCCACTAGGGCGTCCAGGGAGGCGTTGCCCAGGCCGGCCAGGAGGGCGCGCGCGGCGAGCTGCGAGCGAAACTCGGCCCCAAACTTTGCCTCCCAGCACTCCCTGTAGGCGGCCAGGGCCGCGGCGTCGCCTGACTCTAGGAACGCCGAGACGGCCCTGCCGGCCATGACGCCGCCCATGCCGCACGAGAGTATGCCGCCTCCCGTCGTGGGCTTTGCCTGGCCGGCGGCGTCGCCGGCGTACACGGTGCGCCCGTCGACAAACTCCGCGGCGTGCCCTCCGACCCATATCGGCGCGCTGACGAGCCTGAGCTCCGAGTGGCCGCCCCTCGAGCCGAGCAGCTCCCGGAGCGCGCGGACCGCGTCGATTCGGACACCCGCCACGCCGACCTTGCCGCGCCCCTCCCCTGACGGTATGACCCACGCGAAAAACCCCGGGTACCTCTCGGCGTCGAGCATGACCTCGACCCTCCCGCGCGCTATCCACGGGGCAATGACCTCCGCCTGGGCCGAGGCCATGATCCCCGAGCGCATCCCCCTTGACGCCAGCGAGGCGACGCCCGTGGCGTCGACGAGCGCGCCGCAGCCCTCGACCGGGC
>RKSK01000122.1 GCA_007570915.1 Cenarchaeum sp. | reverse complement strand
GCCCAAGGGAATAGTGCGGGTAGGCGTGCAGGTAGCCCGGCCCCAGCATGGCCAGGGACGTCAGGCAGAACCATGCCGCGAGGCGCCCCGGGTGGGCGCCGCGCGGGCCGGCGCGCGGTTCTCCCCCACCCGCGGCGCCGCGCGGTGGCATGGCCCGGCAGGCGTCAAAGCGGCGCCTGACTGCCACGCGCATGCCATGGTTCCACCGGCTCCGCATGTGGGCGCGCCTGCGCGTGGCAAGCGCGCCGGGGCAGAGCACCTCGTCCCTCATCGTCCCGCCCGCGGCGGCCTCCCTCGCAAGCCGCGGGATTCCGGTGCCGGGATCGCCTGCCAGGATGCCGGCGTCCCTTGCGCACGGCAGGAGGCCTTCGTCGAGGCGCTTCTGCCCCCCATTCCCCAGCGGGGCGCCTATCGAGTGGCGCCACGCCAGCTCTTGCAGTTCACGGCCTCCAGAGTATTTTTCCCAAAAGCCCGCGGAACGCTTGATTGCCGGGGAGACTCCGGGATCCGGAGCCGCGCCGGGGCCGGGCGCGCTAGTGCTGCCTGCGTGGCGCGCGTAAAGCCCGAGAATCCAGCGGTACGCGTCGTGCCCGCGGGCCCCGGCGAGGCCGAGCGCCCCGCCGGCGCCGAGCATTTCCGCCGCTATCAGGGCTCCTGCCTTGAGGTACTTTTCAAGCGACTGCTGCCCCAAGAGCATGGCGTCGGCTAGCGCATAGCCAGAAAAGTCGGCCCTGGCCGCCGCGTGCGCGTGCCTCATGTCCGAGTCGGCCTGGCGCGCATAGCGCGCGGCCAGCTCGGCCATGTTGGCTGCCTGGCCGCGGTGCTGCCCATTGGGCGCGCCTTTGCGCGGCCTGCACGGCCCGCTTGCACGGCAGTTTTCTCCCGGCGGGTGCGCAGGGTGCGCCCCCCGGTGCTCACCTTGCCTGCCCTCCTCGGCGCGCCTGCCAATGATCCCGGAGCTCGCGCGCAGCTCCCTGAGGTGGTATGGAACGATGACGAACAGGTAGGCAAGTACGTCGTTTGCCTGCCGCTCGTAAATGTCCGTCGTGAAGAGGCCGTTGCCCACCGGCCCCGGGTAGCGCCCAAAGGAGTTGTGCGGGTAGAGCAGCACATAGCGCTGCGTCAATGTCGCCATGACATGAAACCCAAACTCAAAAAGGGCCATTCTGGCAAGTTCTGCCTGCAGATCCGCGCGCTTGTTCCCAAGCATCTGCAAACTGCCCAGGCGGGTGGTCTCGAGCGTCCCCCCAAGGGCCATGCGGCTTTGGACGTTTGCGGGCGCGGCCGCATATTCGGCCATATGCCGCGCAATGGCACCGTCGTCCAAAATCTCAGTGCGGATGCGGCCAGTCGCAGGAAACACGTCCGCAAGTTTAGGGTCGCCCCCGCCGCTCGCGGGCGCGCCGCCTGACACGAATGCCATCTGCGGTTCGTGCCAGCGATTTAGCTCGCGCAGATCCTCCTTGGGCAAGATTGCGCCCAGGCTTCGCAGCCAGGTTAGTCGAAGGATGCCGTGGTTGTTGCGGTAATTGGCCCAATAGGAGCTTGCGTCCCGGAAGTCCTTTTCAACTGACTCTGTGTATGCGAAGACTTCTGGATCTGGCATTAGCCCGTGGCGTCTGCGCAGGGCGCGGCCCGGACACTCTACGTGCAGCCGATAGCTCTCGTACAGGCTCGGGTAGAACTCGTGGCTGTGCCCCCTCAGGATCCTGTCTACGTTGCCGAGGCCCAGCGCCTCGTCAAGGCGCACCACTATGGACTTTAGCTGCTTTTCGACTGACTGCTGCGCGAGGTACATGGCCGTCCCCAGGGCGTGGCCGGACTGGTCTTCCCTGGCGATGGCCTGCGCGCGCCCAATGTCGGTCATGGACTGCAGCTCGTAGTGGTCAGACAGGCGCATGCCGCCTGCGGACGGCGGGCAGGCGGTTTAACTGTTTGCGGAGCCGGGGCCGCGCGATCCTGCGCAGGCACTGGCCGGTGCGGGCTGCCTCCCGGGGCCGTGCGGGCCTATTTCCTGTTCTCGGCCAGCTGCTTGGCAGTGTTCGCCTTGTCCTGCGCATACTCGGCGCTGGTCGGGTTCTTGACGATCGACCGCTTGTCTTTGGGTGGTCTGTCCATGCTGCCGCACGTCCGCGAAAGGCGCCGTGTAATCCATTCTGCCGGAATGCGCACGGGATCCCGCCCCCTCCGCGCGCGCGTTCGTCAACGGGGTCGAGGCAACCGCGTACGCGGAGCCCCGGGGCGACCCGCAGGCGCGCGCCGGAAAATTGCCGACGTGCGTCATGCCCGGGCGCGGGGTCGTCGCCTTGTCCGTGAGCAACGTGGCGACTTACGCGTCAGAAGAGGGAGGACGGCTGCACCTTAGGGCGCGGTTTTACGCGGGCGTGAGCCTGCTCTCCAGGAACATGGTGGCTGTCACGCCCTGGCCGCGCAGGATCCAAGGCAGGCCCATACGCCCCCGTGCCTGCGCGGCCCCCCGACGACCAAGGGGAGGGTCGCGGGGGCCACAGACGCCGACCGCACGGACTCGATGAGCCGGCAGACGCCCACGGGGAGGGTCGCCGCGGCAAACAAGGCACGGCAGGCCATAAAGAACAAGGTGGTGTTCACGCCACGGCAGGCGCACGGAATGCCCCGGGCGCAGGGTTTTTTGCCGGGGCAAAGTCACGCCGGGCGGCGCGGGAGGCCCCTTTCTGGCGGCCCCGCAGCAGGAGAGAGTGGGCAGGTTTGTGGCATGCCACGCGCCGCGTTCCCCAAGGCGCGCGCCCGCCAGGCGCGTGGTCGCGCGCCGGCGAGCCTAGCGCCCCACGGCCACGGCAAACCCCGGGTTTTCCCCAGGCTCCCCGCCAGGGGGCGCGCGGGTGGCGCAATAGCGCGAGACGACAAGCGCGCCCTCCTCCCGGCGCAGGACGGTGGGCCCGTTAACGAACACGGGGCCGCGGAGCGATGACGTCACGTACATGGTCCCCTCCGGCACGCCCTCGCCGGAGATTATCGACACGCCGTGATCCTGCGTCGCGTTCTCATAGTCCTGCGAGCCGCTCCTGCGCATGAGTGAGCCCATGAGCCGCGGGCTCACAAACGCGGTGTCAAACTGCGGGGGCTTCCCAGAGCCCGCGGTCAGCTCCATCGCGAACTTTGCAATCGCCCCGGCGCTTGCGCAGTTCTCGAGGGGCATGTCATGCCACAAAAGCGAGCCCAGCTGCTCCGTGCAGTGCGTGTCCTCCAGCGCCCAGACATCCGGCACTATGGAGTCAAGGAGCCTCCTGGGATCGCCGTCATCCAGGGCCTCGCCGTCCACGGCAAACGTTGCAGAAAGCAGGCTGGCCTGCATCCGGTTCGCCGTAAAGGGTATGATGTTGTGGTGGAATGCCGCCAGGCGGGGAACCACGCCGGCATAGTTAGTGGGAACGAGGTGCTTGGTGCGAAACCCGCACGACAGGGGAACCCGGGCCGGGCGTGCCTTGCCCAGGTCAGGGCCGCCGTCCCGCGGGTTTGGCACTGTTGTCCGCATTCCCCGTGGCTCCCCTTTTGATCCATCGGGCGCCGCGCCCGGCGCGCCGACGTGGTGCACGACGCCGTTGCCAAAGATCACCGCCGCGGCGCCGGGGCGCAGCGCAAGCCGGCCGTCCTTGTCCCGCGACGGCCCTGTGGCCTCCATGTGCAGCCTGTGCACGTGGAGGATTGCCCTTGGCAGCTCCTCCGGGTCGCGCGTGTGGGCGGGGTTCACGCCCCGGGACGGCGCCCCGTGGGATATACGTGTTAAGCCCGGCGCCGCGGGAGGCGCCGCCGGCGAGGGCTGCGCCTCGATCGCCGCGGCGCCAATGTCCCAGCCGCGTGAGCACGCAAGCCGTGCCCCGCTGCCGGAGAGAACCTGCGCCACGGTCCCAAGCAGCGTCCTGCCCCTGTCCGTAGCCTCAATGTCCCCAGGCGACATTGCGCGAACGCGCCGCCAGGGCGCCCCGTCAGGATCCCGCGGCGTGGACAGGCCCACGGGCGCGCCCTGCCAGCCCCCTGGCAGCCCGCGCAGCAGCGCAGGTCCACACCGACGCGGCCGCCTAGCGCCATGCCCGCGTCCGGCACCACCCCTGCCCTTGCCCCGTGCCTGTATGCCGGGACGCTTGCGCCTGCGCTGTCCGGCGTGACGCCGACCGGCGCCACGTAGGCGCCCCCGCTGACGTCGCCCCAGTTCACGCCGTCCCCCTCGGCAGTAACGCTCGTAACGCCTGCCAGGCGGTCGCCCACCTGCGCGACAACGTCCCCGCGGCAGGCTCCTGTCAGGCCAGAGCGGGGGTGCGGCGGGGCACGTTGCCCTCGAGGTGCGCGTATGGCACGGGCCCATGGCGGTGCGCGCCTCCGTTCCCGTCTGTGGCAGGACGTGGAGGGCGGCGCAAGACGGGCGCGCCATTTGGGCTACGGGTGCCGATCGTGGGCGACAACCCGTGTCCGGGCCCGGCGCACGGCGTGCCCACAGGCGGGCGCGCGGACAGAAAGGCTTAACCATGGCACGGATCCCGAGGCGCCCCATGGGGCGCCTCGGTTGGAGATCCGCCAACTCCGGCATAGTCGCCGCGCGCGCGCCGGCGCGCAGGCTGCGCGCGCTGCCTGCCCCCATACGCGAGAGGCCGCTCTCGGGCGGCACGCCGGCGCAGGCCCGCAGGGCGGCCGAGCGGCTTGGGACGCTCTTTAGGCTGTTCAACTACATGCACAGGGTCGGCGCCCTTGGCGCCGGCGACACACTTGACAGGCTCGAGACCCAAAACGCGATGCACAAGTACGCCTATGTGGCAAAGAGGCTGGGCGTTCCGCTTGACTATGAGTTTGAGTTTATGGAGAACGGCGCGTACTCGGGCGAGATATTCATGGACGTCTATTACCGAGGGTGCGCGGCGGGGGGCGCAGAGCCCTTTGCCAACGAGCCGGGCTTGTCAAGGACGTTTGTGCGGCTAGTCAAGGGCAGGGGGGCAGAGTGGCTGCATCTTACGACGTTTGCGCTGGACGAGGGGCACGCGGGCGAGTCAAGGGAGGGCTTTGTGGCCCGCGTTCGGCGCGTAAACCCAGAGTACGAGAGGGGCCTTGCCGGCGAGGTGTTTGACCACGTGGCGGCCTGCCTTGGAGGGGAGGCGGGGAGGCAATGAGCAGGCGCGTGGGAACCGCCGGGCGTAGGGCGCTCCTGCTTTTAGCCAAGGTGGCCGCGGGGGCGGTGGCCACCGTCGCCGCCGTGGCGTGCCTCAGGGCGGCGGGCATAGACGCCCCCGTCGAGCTTGTACTCGGGGCGTTTGCCGCGGTACTGGCAGGAAACGTGGTCTGGGTTGCCGTGAAATCCGAGAATTCCCGCAGGGAGGAGGACAGCAATGCGATCAATGACGTGCATTTCACGGCCGGCCAGTGCAGGCACATATTCGCCCTAATGGGCAGGATGGGAGACGGGCAGGCAGACGGCATGCGCCGCGCGCTTGACCAGATGTCAGTCCGGATTCGCCTCCTTGTGACACAGTACCGCCCCTACCTCAAGCCCTCCATGGTGGAGGCGCTTCGCGGGGCGGAGAGGTCGATACTGGACGCGCAGGTAACTATGGGGCCGACTTCGCGGCTGATGGTCTCCCTGGGAAACGCGCTGGGGAATCTGGATGCTGGGGTTCGTGACGTCGATGATCTCCCCCTTGCCGACATGAGGCGCAAGGTATAGCCAGCCCGCGTGCCCGTCAGGGGGCGCCGCCGGGATAGGGCGGCACCCCGATTGTGGGGTCCAGGGACGCCGAGCAGTTCATGTCGTCAAGCGCCATCTGGTAGTTGCCAAGCGCCCTGTGCGCGTGGCCGCGGCAGAGGAGCGTCAGCGCGTTGCCGGGATCCTGCCTGTCCGCCCTGTCCAGGGCCGCCAGCGCCTCTCCCGCCCTGCCGAGGTTGAGCAGCGCGTTGCCGCGGCAGAGGAGCGTCAGCGCGTTGCCGGGATCCTGCCTGTCCGCCCTGTCCAGGGCCGCCAGCGCCTCCCCTTCCCTGCCGAGCGCAAGCAGCGCGCGGCCCATGCCCTGGTGCGCCTCGGCGCTGTCGGGATCCAGCCCGGCCGCCCTGCCCAGCTCCTCCAGCGCCTCCGCCGCCCTGCCGAGGTCTAGCAGCGCTCTGCCAAGGCACAGGCGAGCCCCGGCGCTGTCGGGATCCAGCTCCTTCGCCCTGCCCAGCGCAATGCGCGCCTCCTCCGCCCTGCCCAGGGCCAGCAGCGCGCGGCCCCTGCCCTGGTGCGCCTCGGCGCTGTCGCGGTCAAGCCGGACTGCGTCGCCAAACGCGCAGAGCGCGTCCACGTCGCGGCCAAGGTCAAGAAGCGTGTAGGCCATCCCGATGCGCCCCATGACGCTCTTGGGATCCAGCCGGACTGCCCGCTCGAGCTCTGCTAGCGCCCCCTCGTGGCTTCCAAGACGGGCCAGGATTGCGGCCTTTTGGATGCGCGTCCCTGCGAGATCCGCGTCAGGCGGCGTAACCTTTTCAATATGGCGGAGCGCCTCGCCATAATACCCATACGAGGCTAAAACCGAGCTTAGGTGAACAAGCCCCCTGTTTGTCTTGGGGTCTATTGAGATGCACTCGTCAAACCCAATCACGCTCTTGTCGCTGTTGGGCGCCGCCCCCTGTAGCTTGGAGCCGCTGGGGCGCTCCGTTAGGTGGGCAGTTGGGAAAGCGCCCCGCACGTGGGGCATGTGGGTGCCGAGGGACATACGCACGCGCTCTGCCATGGGGCCAGGCGTCATGGAGACCGCGCTGTTGAACGCCTCCGTGCCCTTTGCGTAGCGGCAGCTTGCGATTAGCTTGTCCCCCTTCAGCACGAGGCCCATAAAGTCGGCAGGGGCGCGCGGGCGCCCTCCCCCCGTCATGGCGTCCGGGCCTTTCCTGCGCGGCCCGCTTGTCTCAGGCAACCCCACTCCTTGCCTCCGTGGGCACTGGTGACCCCCCGCCAATATAACATTTTGTCCGCGGGCGGCCCGGGCGTGGCGGGTGGCGCGCCGCGGGCGCGAGCAAGGCTCTCCCGGGCCACTAGCGGGAGGCCGCATGCCGTGGCGCCCCCGTTCGGGGGCCAAGGCGCGCACGCCCGGGTTTTGCCAGCGTCTTGACATAAATACCCCGACCGCCACCGCGCCCGCGTGAAATGGTACGAGGCGGTCCTGGTCGCCGGCGCGGTCGTCGGGATTTACAGCCTGCTCTCGGCCAGCCGGGAGG
>RKSK01000060.1 GCA_007570915.1 Cenarchaeum sp. | reverse complement strand
CCGCGCCCGTCTCGCCGTCAAGGCCCGCGCCCGTCTCGCCGTCAAGGCCCGCGCCCGTCTCGCCGTCAAGGCCCGCGCCCGTCTCGCCGTCAAGGCCCGGCCCCCATATGTCCTCCTTGCTCCCAAAGTCCGAGTCCTTTGCGCCAAGCGTGCTGTATGTCGACATCAACCTAATTCCGGGCTCGCCGGGAGCCCCCGGTATGACGATGGTGTTTGCCTCATCGGCCTCCCTCTGGAGCTCCTTGATCTCCTCCAGGCTCATGTTGCTTATTCGGATGTCCCGAATGTACTCCCTGATGAACTTCCGTATCCCCCCGAGCATCGGCGGGGCGGCACCCTTGTGGGTATATAGCCGTAACGGGCAGACCCGGGGCGCGGCTGGCCGTTCCCCGCCTGTGCGGCTGCGCTAACGCGCACCCTCGCGCATGGGGCGGGCCGGGCGCCATGGCGGCGGACGCCGCCGGCGCGGCGCGGGCAGGCGTTGATCTGGGACAGGCTGGCGCCATGGCGGGTGCGCGATCCGCCCGTGAGGCTCGTGGCGGCAGCGCCCCGCATGCCGGGCCTCTTGTCCCAAGCGCGCCGCAAGGCGGGCGCCAGCCCGCCGGGGCGCGGCGCTGCCCGCCGCCTGCCAGCCGGCCCGCCCTGGCCCGTGTGCGGCGCCATGGCGGCGACGGCCGCACCCGTGCCGCGCGGCCGCGCCACAATAATATACTGCCGCGGGGGCGCGCGCCCGCATGGACGACACAGCGTGGGTCGGGATCCGCGCGCCGCCCGGCCACTGGAGGCCAGAAGAGTTCAACAGGCTGCCCCCGGGCGTTAGCCTGCCCTCCTCGCGCCCGGCCGCCGTGCCGGCGGCCAGGCTCGGGGCCACGATCGACGACCACCGCGACGCGCACCGCCTCCGCACAATGCGCCTCCTCTCCATGCCCGGCGCGCCGCCGCCGCCGCCGGGCCACCCGCTCTACGCGCGCGACTCGACCCTAGGCGTCCTGCGCGAGGAGAACGCGCGCCTCAAGGCCGAGAACGCGAGGCTGCGCGGCGAGCTCGAGCGCCGCTCCGGCGCGCGCGAGGGCGGCCCTAGGCCGGCGTGAAGCCCTGGTAGCCGCCGCCGCTCTGCCTCGTGGCCTCCTTGAAGGAGGGCTCGAAGAGCGAGATCATATAGCTGTCGGGGTCCAGTATTATCGCGTTCTTGCCGGCCTCGTGCTCGACGATCTCGCGGTAGACCTTGACGCCCTTTGGCCGGAGCTCCTCAAGGGCGGAGCTCACGTCCCCCACGACAAAGCCCACGATTATGCCGTTCTCTATCGAGCTGCCCATGTGCTCGGCCGTCAGCGAGGCCGGGTGCAGGCTGATGAGCGCCCCCGTCGTGCCCAGGTCCACCCACGTCCGCCTCTGGTTCTTTATGGGCAGGCCTATGACCCCGTGGTAGAACTCGACTGACCTGTCGAGGTCCTTGACGGCAAGTATGACGTTGCCGAGCCTCTTGATGTTCACGACGCGCGCGCCACCCCAGCCACCTTAAAACCCTTCCTACTGGACCTCCATCATGGTCTCGGTCCTCTCGACGCCGCCTATCGCCTGGACCCTGTCGACGACCTCCTTGACCTCGGCCATCCCGCCCACGTCGACGATGAGGACGGCGTCAAACTGGCCGCTCACGGGAAAGGCGTCAAGGCTAATCTTGCGAAGCTTGGCCGCAATGAGGCGCTTGGGCGACTTGACGAGTATGACGGCCCTCACCACCCCAGGTTCACCTCGACCTCCATGAGCGTCTCGGTCGTCACGACGTCCTTGAGGCGCTTGAACTCGATCACCGACGAGTTTATCTCGTCGATCGTCCCCTGCATGTACACGCACAGGTCGGCGCGGCCGGTCACGGGTATGACGTACTTGACGGCCTTGCGCCTCCTCTGCAGCCTCGCGGCGAGCTGCGAGGACGTCTCCGGCCTCGCCGTGATGAGGCAGATTGCCCTCATGCGGCGGCCCCCCTAGTCGCTGACATCCTGCGATCTCGCCTCCTCCAGGTACGCGCGCCTCTCGGCGTTCTCCTTTTGCGGGTCAAACCCGAGGTTGTCCTCCACTATGACAAAGTCAGAGCGCGGCTGCGGCCTCGGCTTGCGCGCCGTGCGCCTGCGGGGCGTGGCCCGCCTCTTTGTTGACTGCGCGCGCGGCCTTTTTGCGGGCTTTCGGGCAGCCGCCTTGGCGGCCCCCCTTCCCGCTGCCCCCGCGCGCGCCTTTCCCGCGGCCTTGGCGGCCCCCGCGCGCGCTGCCCCGCCGGCGCCCCGCCGCGCGCGCGCTTCCTTTCCTGCCGACTTGCCCGTGCGGGGACGCCCCTTGCCCGCTGCCATGCCCACTGCCACTGTTACGCGCCCAAAGTTTTTAAGGATTTCGCATGCGCGCCCCGCGCGCGCCCCGCATATTTAAGCGGCCGGCGCCCACGGGCCAACATTGGGTTTTATACGAGCGCGCGCGGGCCGCGCGCCGTATGGCGGACCGGCAGAGGTACTGGAAGCTCGGGGCAGAGGAGGTCGGGGGCCTTGGGTACAACGAGGCGAGGCTGCTCAACTGGGACATCAGGTGCTCGATGGGCGACGGGTCCGCGCTCGTCGGCGTCTTTGCGTACAGGCACGGCACGCCGGTCGGCTATGACTCGGTCAGGGGCGTGTCGTACTATCACAACCACGCCGGCGAGGACACGCGCAAGCGCGTCACCTCGGAGCTAAGGTCGAGGTACGGCGGGCGGCCAGAGGAGCACTCTGAGCGCGTCATCCTGCGCGGCTCGGAGGTGCCCTACTCGGGGGCAGAGATCTCCTCGCTTGCGCGCGCGCTCGAGTCGATGCTGGGTGCCGAGGCCGCCATCACGCTGGAGTTTGAGGGCCTGACGCAGGACGAGCAGGAGGCCGCGGGCCTCCCGCCCTCAAAGCTCCTTCCCATAGTGGGGACAAGGTCGCGCGGCGGCGGGTAGGGCAGATGCCCGGCGCCGAGCACATTAGGGGCCACCTTGAGGAGCTGCGCTCGCGCATCCTGCGCGTCGCCGTCGTCATCGGGGCGGTGACGGCGTTTGCCATGGCGTTTCACGCCGAGGCCGCCGACGCGTGGGGCGTCACGCTCTACTATCCCGTGCCAGACCCCCTTGACAACATTGCCGCGCAGGTGACGGCCCACATGAGGGCCGACCTCGTCCCGCCCGGCGTGCAGCTCATACAGACGTCGCCGGGGCAGGCGTTCTTTGCGCAAGTCTACGTCGCGGCCCTCATCGCGGTCCTCGTCTCCATGCCGGCCGTCGCGCGCGAATGCGTCGCGTTCCTGCGGCCCGCGCTGCGCGAGCGCGAGGTTCGCGTGGGGCGCGCCATACTCCTCCCCGCGGTGGCCCTCTTTGCGGGCGGCTGCGCAATGGCGTACCTGCTCGTGATCCCGTACATAC
>RKSK01000161.1 GCA_007570915.1 Cenarchaeum sp. | reverse complement strand
CAATATAACGTTATCCGTGATCCCGCGGGGTTTGTATTTATAGCCACCACGGTGCCCTCCCCGCGGGATCACGGATAACGTTATATTGTAGCCCCCCGAGGGGGGGCGCGTGCCAAACCGGACTACCGAGCAGATAGTCGCCGATCTCCTCCTCGCCACAAAAGAGTCCGGCCCGTCCGGGATCAGCCCCACTAGCCTGCTCAAGAAGGCAAACGTCTCGCACCCGCGCCTCCGCAGGCTGACTGCGGCCCTGGTGGGCGCGGGCCTCATGCTCAAGGCCCAGGCCGGCGCGCGCCACGCCTTTGTGATCACCGCAAAGGGCCGCCACTACCTCGAGCTCCACGTCGAGTACCACAACATGGTCGAGTCCTTTGGGCTCGAGCTATAGGCCGCGCCTCTTGCGCCTGCGCTCGGCGCGCCTCTCGCGGCCCGCCGCCCACGAGCCGTAGAGGATCAGGCCCACGGCGCCGGCGACCATGGCCCAGAACATCAGCCAGTCGCCCCTGTACGTGGCGATCCCCATGCCCCCGACCAGGAAGATCAGCACGACCAGGTGGTAGCGGTCCATCCGGCGGGGCCGCGGCGGCAAAACAATATATCTTTTTGGCCCCGCGCGGCCCGCCGTTGGGCAAGGCGCTGGAGGCCGTGGGGTTTGCGCTGATCGCAGGGACCGTCTACGCGTACCTGGGCATGGTCGCGCAGGGCGATCCCGCGGGCTGGACCGTCTTTTGGGCCTGCGCGCTGGGGGCCCTTGGGATCATCATGTACCGCAAGTGGAGCCGGCCCGGGGGCGGTTCCGGGCCCGCAGGCCCCGCCGGCGGGGGCCACCGATAGATCTATAAAGGCCCCGCCGGGGCCGCGCGCGCGGGATGGCCGGTACTGCAGCTGAATGGTGGAGGGATCTCGGCGAAAAGCTCGAGGTCGACATTGAGGCGTACCAGCCGAAGCGCTGAGATGTGATGGAGCCTCGGATGGGATCTGAACCCATGACCTAGCGCTTACGAAGCGCTCGCTCTGCCAGACTGAGCTACCGAGGCGCGCGCGCCCCGCCGACCAGAGTTAATAAAAAGCCTTTGAGGGCGGGCGGGCGTGAGGGCCGGCGTGTCTGGCGTGAGGGGCGTCGTGGGGGGTGGCCTCGGGCCGCGCGAGGCCGCGGCCCTCTGCGAGTCCTTTGGCGCGATGGCCGGCGCGGGGGCGGCGTGCGCGCTGGGCACGGACACGCGCGAGTCCGGCCCCCTGCTGGCCAGGGCCGCCTCGGCGGGCCTGCGCGCCGCCGGCCTTGACGTGCTGGACCTCGGCGTCGCCCCGACGCCGGTCGTGGTCCGCGAGTCGGCCCGCGCGGGGTGCGGCGTTGCCGTCACGGCGTCGCACAACCCCGCAGAATGGAACGGCCTCAAGTTTGCGGTCCGCGGCAGGGGGATCGACGCCGTGGCCGTGCGCGGCGCGCGCCGGCGCGGCGGCCCGTGCCACGGGCGCGTGGGGGGCGCGCGGCGCGCCGGGAGCTCGTACGTGCGCGACGCGCTGGGGATGCTGGGCGGCACGGCCGCCGGCGCGCGCGTTGCCCTTGACGCCGGAGGCGGCGCGGCTGCGCGCACGGCGCGCGAGGTCCTCGAGGGGGCCGGCTGCGCGGTCACCGAGGTCCGCGCCGGCCGCGGCCCGGACCCGACGTCGGGCGGGCTCGGCGCGCTCGCCGCGGCGAGCGGGCCGTGCGACGTTGGCGTCGCGCTTGACCTTGACGGGGACCGCGCAGTCATTGCGCGGCGGGGGGCAGTGTGCGCGCCGGACGCGACGCTTGCCGCCGGCGTGGCGTGGGCGCTCGCGCGCGGCGCGCGGGCGGTCGCGATAAGCGAGGACACGAGCTCGGCGGTGGCGGCGATCGCGAGGGACGCCGGCGCAAGCGTGACGGCCACAATGGTCGGGGAGGCCAACGTAGTCGACGCGCTGGAGCGGGGCTCGCGCGCCGTAGGCGGGGAGGGGAGCAGCGCGGGGCTCGTGCACCCCGCGTTCAACATGTGCCGCGACGGCATTGTCGCCGGCGCAATTGTGGCCTCTATGGCCGCCGACGGGACGCTGGACGCGCCGCTGCGCCGCGTCTCGGCGCTGCACCGCACAAGGGAAAAGGTCGCCGCGCCGGCGGCAGCGCATGCGCGGATCGTCGAGGCCGCCGGCGACATGCTGCGAGGCGAGTTCTCCGAGGACGTCGGCATCGGCGGGTTCAAGGGGACAGACGGCGAGTCGACGTGGCTGCTGGTCCGCGGGTCAAACACGGAGGACGCCGTGAGGGTGTCCGTCGAGTCGGACGACGCGGCCCGCGCGAGGCGGCTGGCGCGCATGGCGCGCGAGGCGGTGGAGGGGGTTGCGCGCGCATCCTGACGAGCACGGCGTCATCGCCGAGTTTCGCCGCGCGCTGGGCCTGCGCGGCCCGCACGACGACGCCGAGGCCGCAACCGTGCGCTCGGCGCGTCTCCTCGCAAAGGTCGACACGCTTGTCGCCTCGACTGACGTGCCGCCGGGAATGTCGCCCAGGGACGCCGCGAGAAAGGCCGTCGTCGCGTGCGTGAGCGACTTTGCCTCAAAGGGGGCGCGCCCGCGCCTCGCGCTCGCGTCGATAACGCTCGCGCGGGGCACGCCGCGCGCGCACGTGCGCCAGCTCGCCTCGGGCCTGGCCGGCGCGGCCTCTGAGTTTGGGATCAGGTTTCTCGGCGGCGACACGAACGGCGGCGACGGCCTCTCGATCACCGTCTGCGCGCTGGGCGAGGCGCCGCGGCGCGTCCCTCGCCGCTCCGGCGCTCGCGCCGGCGACGTTGTCATGGTGACCGGCCCCTTTGGCCACGCCGCCGCGGGCCTGGCGATCGCCACGTCGCGGGGGCGCCTCGCCTCGACTGCGCGCTTTGCGTCCGCGGCGCGCCGCGCGCTGTTCCGCCCCTCCCCGCCGCTGGGCTTTTGCGCGGGGGCCGCGCGCCACTTTACGGCCTCGATGGACTCGAGCGACGGCCTTGCGGCGACGCTCTGGGAGATCGCCACGCAGGGCCGCGTGCGCGTCGAGGTCGACGCCGCGCCGGCCGGCGAGGGCGTGCGTGGGTTTGCCGCGAGCAACGGCCTTGACGCCATGGATCTCGTGCTCTATGGCGGCGAGGAGTACGAGACGGTCTTTGCGTGCCGGCCGTCCTCGCGCGCCGCGCTGCGCCGGCGCGCCGCGCGCCACGGCGTGCGCCTCCTGGAGATCGGGCGCGTCGCGCCGGGGCGCGGCGTCGTCCTTGCGGACTCTGGCAGGCGCGTCCGCGTCCGCAACGCCGGGTGGCGCCACCTGTCAAAATGACAGATCTCAGTGTCTAGTTGCCAACCATGATTATCCACACTGGCACCGCCGGAAATGTCCGGCGCAGCCGCTTGATGTCAGTGACGAGCTGCTCTCCATACGACACCCCGGACGACATAGATCGTTTAAGCCAGTTTGTTGGAACAATTTCTACAGCGGCGTCAATTTTGTCTTCGTTGAAGAACTGCTGGAATTTAGACATGTCGTAAAACATGAAAGCGTACTTTCCAAACTGCACCTCGACATTTATTCTATCCTTGCTGTGGTCGACCTGCTTATACCCTTTTGTTGTTTGTGGATTTCCCTCTTTGTCTCTAAATTTTATATCAAAGTGTGTTTTAATTTCTTTAAACCCCCTCTCGCTAAACTCCTTTTTAAAAGATTTGTTGATCTCAGAGGGCGAAAACAGCGTTTTCCCCTTGCGGTGTTTTTCTTTACTTACCTTTGTCTTATGAGCTTGTACAGCTCCAATAGCCTGGTTGATGTCCTTCTCGACATCTGCGTGATGGGCGTGGATTATCTCTTTGCCGCCTAGATGCGAGTAGTCATCCACGATTCTCATGTCGGCGGTACATGTATGGGCTTTCCCATAGGTCTTGTTTTGAGCTCCCCCTGCTCTAACAGGCTAATTCTTTTTCTCCATATTTTTACATAGTTTTTGTTCTTCTCTGCCCCAATGCAGTTCCTATTATTTTTTAAAGCCGCAATTCCAGTTGACCCCGATCCCATGTATGGGTCAAAAACATAGTCTCCTTTTTTTGTCATTGAAAGTATGAGACGTTCGACAAGCTCAACTGGAAATTGTGCCGGGTGTGATGTCTTTTCGCAGTGTTTGTATTTCACGTTTGGTATCTCCCAGACGTCCGTGGGGTTTTTGCCCAGCGGGTTGCACGACAGCTCCCCCTTGCGCTTGCCCCTGAAATACCTCTTGTTTGGGTACTTGGCAGGAACCCTGATCGGGTCGAGGTCAAACGAGTACTCGTCCCTCGTAAACCACATTATCGTCTCGTACCTCCCCGAGAGGCGCCTTTTGCAGTGCAGGCCGTGCCCAAAATGCCACACAAT
Organism: Cenarchaeum sp.; assembly: GCA_007570915.1. Lineage (GTDB taxonomy): Archaea > Thermoproteota > Nitrososphaeria > Nitrososphaerales > Nitrosopumilaceae > JAHRAL01. Next base: position 9,881 of record RKSK01000161.1, on the reverse strand, counting down.
CCTGTTTCGCAGCTTTAGGCCATGGGCGGTAAATATCGGATACAGCGGTATGTCAAGCGGGATTATTTGTCCGTTTTCCACAAAATTCCCCGTCTGCCAGCAAACAGAGCCGCCAGCCTTTAATTTCATAACGCATTTGTGGATGACGTCTTCCTGGCCCTTGAGATACTCGTCTATGCTCACCCTCTTTTCGTAGGCCTTTCCCAGATTGTATGGAGGCGACGTTACTATGAGGCTTACAGAGGCGTCTGGCATAATGTCCAGCAACTTCTCCACATTGCCGGCATACTCGACGCACTCTACAGGGGTTCCGCCGGGCGCGCTGACCGTCCGCGCGCTTATGCCGCTCCTGCCCTCCAGACCCAGGTAGGGCCTGCGCCTTCCCCCTTTCGCGGCGACGCGGCGCGCCATCAGCCGCCGGGCCGCCTTGGATCATTTTAAAAGGTGCCGCGGCCCGCCGACGCGGGTGCCCGTTGCCGCAGCGGGGCTTGCGCGCCAATGGCCGCGTTCTGTTAGCCCCACCGGCGGATCGACTGTCCCGCGCGCGCCAAAGCCCCAGATCGCGCCCGCGCGCGCCTGCAACCCCTATATAGGACCCCCGCCGGCTATATACCCGTTGAAGGGCGAGACGCGCAAGGTCCAGTTCACGGGCAACTCGTCGTACATCGTCTCGCTCCCAAAGCCGTGGGCCGAGGAGATGGGGATCAAGAGCGGCGACCAGGTCGTCATAACGAGGCAGGGGTCCGCCTCGATGCGCGTCTCGCTGCCCCACGAGAGGGCGGTCGGGGCCGCCGGCGTGGGCGCGTCAGAGGCCACGGTGAGCGTGGACAGCGCCTCCACGCCGGCCTCGCTGGTCCGCAAGGTGATCTCGCTCTACCTGCGCGGGCACACGATCATACACGTCGTGCGCGGGACGGCCCCCTTTGGGGCCGCGCAGCGCAACGCCATAAAGGACGCCGTGAGGCGCCGCCTCGTCGGGGCCGAGATCATCTCTGACTCTAGCGCGGGGATCACGATACAGGTCCTCGTCAACACCGTGGCCCTCTCCGTCGACGGCGCGTTCAAGCGGATGATCCACCTCTCAAGGTCGATGCTTGACGACTCTGTGGCAGCCGTCTCTGGCCACGACGTGGACCTTGCGCGCGAGGTCATCGGCGCCGACGACGAGGTCGACAGGTTTGGCTTTTACATCACGCGCCAGCTCAAGCTCGCAGTCGACGACGAGGGCGTGCTCGGCGACCTTGGCCTCGGAAACGCGCCAAACTGCCTCGACTACCGCCTTGTCGTCAAGTCCGTAGAGAGGTCCGGCGACCACGCCGTGGCCATCGCGCGCGACCCGCTCGAGTTCCGCACGGCGATCGGCCCGCGCCTCTCCTCGCGCCTCGCCGAGATGGCAGGGCACGCCTCCTCGGCCCTGGACGGCGCGTGCACGGCGCTCTTCACGGGCAACTATGCGCTCGCCGAAAAGACCGTCGACGACACGGGCATAGCGCACCTTGAGAGGGCCGTCCTCGAGGCGACGCGGCGCGGCAGGTCAGAGGAGGGGTACAGGGCAAGGAGGATCGCCGAGGACATCAGGCGCATATCCGAGTACGCCGCCGACATTGCCGAGACCGTCCTGAACATGAACATCGGCAAGGCCACGTCGCGCGGCGCGCGCGCGGCGCCCTAGGGGGCGAGGATGGCCAAGACGGCGATACTCGTCACGCGCCCCCTAGGCGACGGCCTCGACGAGGCCGTCTCGCTCTGCGAGGCCGCAGGGTACAGCGTCGTCTCGACGGTCCCCAGGGGGCACGCGCGCCGCGCAAAGTACGGCCTCGGCGAGGGGACAGTCGAGCGCCTCGAGGAGGCCGCCGGCCGCCTCGGGCCGGACGTCGTGGTCCTAGACGAGCTCCTAAGGCCCAGCCAGAACTACAACCTCGCCTCGCGCATCCACACCGAGATACTCGACCGCGAGGCGGTCATACTCGAGATATTCGCCAGGCGCGCGACCAGCGACGAGGCGCGCCTGCAAGTCCGCCTCGCGCAGATGCGCTACGAGATGTCGCGCGCCAGGGAGAGCGTGCGCCTCGCAAAGATGGGCGAGCAGCCGGGGTTTATGGGCATAGGCAAGTTTGGCGTGGACGTGTACTATGACGACATCCGCCACAGGATGGAGTCCGTCAGGGCGCGCCTGCGCGCGGCGGCGCGGCGGAGGGAGCTCCACCGCAGGTCGCGCGAGCGCCTCGGCCTGCGGACCGTCTCGCTTGCGGGCTACACGTCTGCGGGCAAGACGACGCTCTTTAACGCGCTCACCGGCGAGGACCGCCAGCGCGGCGAGGAGCCCTTCACGACGCTCTCGACGACGGTCCGGCGCGCGGGGATAGGCGGCGCCGAGCGCCTCGTCTCGGACACGGTCGGCTTTATCACCGAGCTGCCGGCGTACATGATCGAGGCGTTCAAGTCGACGCTCGAGGAGATGACGCATGCGGACGCGATCATACTCGTCATAGACGCAAGCGACCCCGCCGAGCTTGCCGCCTCAAAGCTCTCGACATGCCGGCGCACGCTGGGCGAGCTCGACGTCCAGCCGGCGCGCGTCGTCGTCGCGCTAAACAAGGCCGACCTTGTCGGCGACGCCGAGCTTGCCGCCCTAGAGGCGGCCCTCGGCCTGGACGGGACGGGGGCCGTCAGGGTGTCCGCGCTGGCGCGCGAGGGCCTCGACGGCCTTGGCCGCGCGCTCGACGCGGTCATGGGGCGCGGTGGCGAATGAAGATAAGCGTCCTCCGCATAGGCGAGCGCCTCGTGCGCGACGACCGCGTGACGACGCACGCGGCCCTCGTCGCGCGCGCGTTCGGCGCGGCGCGCATATACATGAGCGACATAGGCGGCTCGATACCGCGCACGCTCGACGCGGTCCGCGAGGCGTGGGGGGGAGACTTTGAGGTCGTGCCCACGCCGTCGTGGCGCAGGGTCCTCGCCGGCGCGCCGGCGCGCGGCGAGCGCGTCGTCCACCTGACGATGTACGGCGTCCCCGTCGGCGAGGCGGCCCCGAGGATCGCCGGCGAGGAGTCCATACTCGTCGTCATCGGCGCAGGCAAGGTCCCGCGCGAGGTGTATGACGCCGCCGACTATAACGTCGCAGTCGGCGCGCAGCCGCACTCGGAGGTCGCCGCGCTCGCCGTCCTCCTTGACCGGGTGCAGCAGGGCCGCGAGCTTGACGCGGGGTTTGCAGGCGCGCGCAGGCGCATCGTGCCGTCGGCGCGCGGCAAGCGCGTCGTCGGCGCGTGAGGGCGGCGTTGGCGGGTCTAGAGGGATTCGAACCCTCGACAGCCGGATTAAGAGTCCGGTGCTCTACCTGGCTGAGCCATAGACCCGCGTGGCGCGGCGCGCGGGCGCGGCTGTATTAAAGTGTGGCGAGGGGCGCGGGGACTATTGGGCGATCTCGGCCCTTGCGTGCCTGTCGAGTATGGCGTTGAGGACCATCGAGACGGGCGCGTTGCCCATCTTTTTCTTCTCGGCGAGAAGCCTCTGGTAGGCGTCCAGCGTGATGTACACGGGTATCGAGCCGTTGCCCTCGAGGAGGCCGCGGACCTTGTAGAGGGCCGTCTCCATGCCGCGCTCGGCCGAGCGCGCAAACTTTGCCTTGTCGAGTATGGTCCCGAGGGGGCCAAACGGCATGTCATACTCTACGGTCATCGTCACGCGCGAGCGGTCCTCGCCGAGGGACTCGAACTCGGTCGATATCTCCCACCTCTTGAAGGGCCCGTCTATCTGGCGGGCCGATATGCGCCTCTCGCGCTCAAACTCGGTCGTCTCGCAGTCCCACTCGAGGCGCTTGCCCCCAAAGTCGCCTATAATCCTAAAGGTCGTCCCCACGCCCATGCCCTCCTTGATGTCCATGGGTATGACCGTCATGCCGACGCCCTTGTCGGTCATCTGGTCAGAGACGTGCTCGGGGCGCGCAAAGTAGGTGAAGACCGTGCCCACGGGCACCTTGACCTCGATCGAGCGCCGCACCGTCGCCAACGCGCGCGCGCCCCAGAAATAGCGGATTTAAAGGTATGGGAGGCCGGCGGGGGCGCGCGCGCGGGCGCCGGGGCGCTAAACCATTAAATACCAAATCCCGGGCCGCGCCGGCATCAGGGATGACACATCGCGCCCCCTCGCTTGCGATCCTGGCCCTTGCCCTCTCGATCCCCGCGCTGCCGGCCCTCGCGGCCACGGAGCCGGGCGAGTACCTTGACCGCAGGGCCGAGATATGGAACCTCTTCTTTCGCATGATGACAGTCGCCTTCACCATAGGGACCGTCGTCTCCGGGACCATAGTCTGGCTCTGCCTGCGCTTCCGCGAGTCCAACCCCAAGGCGGCGCCGACAAAGTATGAGGAGGCCGGCGAGTGGTGAGCGGCCACTCTAACATGCCCGAGTGGGTCTATATCGGCGTCGTCGTCGCGCTGCTCTGCTGGGTCGGGGCCGAGGCGTGGAACGTCGAGAGGATAGTCGAGCACATACCCGAGGACGCCGAGCTCATAAAGGTGACCGGCCAGCAGTGGTTCTGGACCTTTGAGCACGAGGACGGGACAAAGAGGATCGGCGAGATGCGCGTCGAGGCCGGCAAGGCCTACAGGCTCGAGATCACCTCAAAGGACGTCATACACTCGTTCAACATACACGACTATGTCGTGCTGCTTGACGCGGTGCCCGGCAGGGTCAACACGGTCTGGTTTGCGCCCATGGAGGCCGGCGAGCACGACATACAGTGCCGCGAGTACTGCGGGCTCATACACTACAACATGAGGGGCAAGCTCATAGTCGAGGAGGCCGCCTAGGATGGTCATGGAGCTCGCGCGCCCGCGCCCGATATGGCAGATAATGTTCTCGACGCACCACACCGACGTGGGCCTCCTCTACCTCATAACGTCGCTTGCGTTCATGTTCATGGGCGGCGCGCTTGCGCTCTCGATAAGGGCCGAGCTCTTCTTTCCGGGCGCGCAGATAATCGGCGACGCGATGACGTTCAACCGCATATTCACGGTCCACGGGACGACGCTCATATTCCTCTTCATACTGCCGTTCGCCTCGGCCGTGGGCAACTATTTCGTGCCGATAATGGTCCGCTACAAGGACATGGCGTACCCAAAGCTCAACGCGATCGCCTTCTGGATGATCCCGCCGGCCGGCGCGCTCATATGGCTCGGCTTTGCGGACTTTACGTGGTACGCCACGCCGCCCTACTCGGTGATCAGCGCCCCCGGCCCGGCCGCCGACATGTGGATATTCGGCCTCAAGATACTCGGCGTCTCCTCGATACTCGGCGCGATCAACTTTATCGTGACGATACTAAAGTGCAAGCACCCCGACATGCCGATCTCAAGGGTCCCGCTGCTCGCGTGGTCGTTCCTCTCCTCCTCGCTCATCGTCCTCGTCGCGCTGCCGACCTTCGCCGCGGCCCTCCTCATGCTGCTCACGGACCGCCTCGGGGCGTCTGGCTTCTTCAACCCCGCCGTCGGCGGCGACCCGATCGCGTACGCGCACCTGTTCTGGTTCACGTTCCACCCCGAGGTCTACGTGCTCGTCATACCGGCGATCGGCATGATGTACGAGATCATCCCGCGCTTTTCGCGCAAGCCCATATTCAGCGCGTCCTCGGGGATAGCGGCGTTCGTCCTGCTCTCCATAGTGGGCTTTGCCTCGTGGGCCCACCACATGTACGCCACGGGCATGTCCTTCACCGAAAAGACCGTCTTTATGGTCGGGACGCTCGCCGCCGTGCCCGCGTCTGCGATGCACGTCTTTAACTTTTTGGCGACGATGTGGGGCGGGCGCATACGCTTCTCGACGCCGATGCTCTGGGCGATAGGCGGGATTGCACTCTTTTTCTCGGCCGGCGCAGGCGGCGTCGTAAACAGCGCAATGCCGCTGGACTTTGTCACGCACGACTCGTACTGGGTCGTCGGGCACTTTCACCTGTTTGTCATGGGGACCATACTCTTTGGCTCGGTCGGCTACCTCTACTACATGTTCCCGTACGTGACAGGGCGCATGTACAACGAGCGCATGGGCAACATCCACTTTGTCCTCTCGTTCGTCGGGACGGTCATGGTCTTTTTCACGCAGCACGTCCTGGGCCTCTTTGGGATGCCGCGCCGCGTGTACGACTATCCGCCGATACCAGAGTGGATAGCGATGAACCAGATCGCCTCCGTCGGCGCGATGATAATCGGCGTCTCCATGGTCATATTCCTGGCAAACATGCTCCACAGCACCGCGCGCGGGCGCCCCGCGGACCTCGACGACCCGTGGGGCCTGGGCGCCAAATACTACTACCCGTACGAGAGGAAAAACCCGCAGCACTAGTGATGTGATGTTGAGCGCGCAGCAGCAAATCTACAGGACGACTCCGGAGAGGATGGGCCGCATGATGGCGATCATGGTCGGCATCTGCGTCGTGGGCGGCGGCATATTCTTTGGCATGTGGGACTATTGGATATCAATGCCGGCCCCCGTCGTGGCCGGCGGGGCAGGCGGCGAGCCCGCGGCCCCGCCCCCGCCCCCGGCGGCCAGCGGGGCCGAGATCCGCGTCGACCTCGACTTTGTCGAGTCTGACGACTTTTTGACGCTCGGCTTCAACGGCCTGCCCGGCGAGGAGGGCGCAAACCCGACGGTCACGGCGTCCGTCGGCGACCGCATACTCTTTGACGTGAGCAACGCCGGCGTCTCGTTCCACTCGTTTGGCGTGACTGCCGACGAGGAGGGCTATGCGGGCATCATACCGGGAACCGAGGTCGCCTCGCCGGCCAACCCGCTCAGGCCGGGCGAGGGCGGCCTCGCCGAGTTTGTGCCGGCCGAGGAGGGGACGTACTATTACATCTGCACGGTCCCCGGCCACCGCGAGCAGGGCATGGTCGGCGAGATCGTCGTCGGGCCGCGCGAGGAGGCCGCGCCAGAGCCGGCGCGCGAGGCGATGTCCCACGAGTTTGACCTCGACTTTGTCGAGTCCGACGACTTTTTGACGCTCGGCTTCAACGGCCTGCCCGGCGAGGAGGGCGCAAACCCCGAGATACGCGTGCGGTCCGGCGACACCGTCACGGTCCGCTCGACGAACACGGGCGTCTCGTTCCACTCGTTTGGCGTCGTGACGGACCCGGAGGACTTTAACAGCGTCGTGTGGGACTCGGCGATCGCCTCGCCGACGGCCCCGCTGCGCGGCGGCGAGTCCGGCGAGGTCACCTTTGTCGCTGGCGCGCCCGGCCTCTACCACTATATCTGCACGGTGCCGGGCCACTCGCTGCAGGGCATGCAGGGCGCCTTTGTCGTGGAGTGAGACCATGCTCGCGCGCTACCTCGCATGCGTCTCGCTCGGCGTCCTCTACTCGCTCATGGTCATAGGCGGGTACGTCTCGGCCGCGGGCCTCGGCCTCACTTGCCCCGACTGGCCCCTCTGCCCGAGCGGCCTATGGCCGACGGAGCAGTACATGGTCGAGTGGGTTCACAGGGTCGTGGCGATGTTCACGGGGATGCTCGTCGTGGCGACGGCAGTCGCGTGCTGGAGGGCCCGCGAGCGCGTCGGGCCGGCGACGGTGACGAGCACGGCGGCCGCGGCGTTTGTCGCCACGCAGATCACCCTCGGCGCGCTAGTCATAGACCAAAAGCTCCACGCGATACTAGTCACGGTCCACTTTGGGATCGGCATACTGCTCTTCGCCTCGGCCCTCCTCACGGTCATCTTTGTGTTTGGCCTCTCGCGCCGGCGGGAGCCTAGCCTTCGCGCCGGCGCCTGATAATGTCGGGCAGGTAGATATAGCCCACGACGAGGGCAAAGATCACCGCGCCGACGGTGATGCTCGCGATAAAGACGTACCCAAACGGGCTCTGCGTGCTGATGTTGAACGTGTATGTCGTGATCTCGTTTGCTGCTCCCTCTAGGTTGTACAGGTCGACGTGCATTATGTGGTTGCCCTGGGTCTCAAAGGCAAAGTCGAGGATGTGGTGCGCCCCCTCCACGACGCGCGGGCCGTCCGAGTGGACCTCCGTGCCGTCATGCAGTATGCGCACGCGCATTATGACGCCGGGGAGCTCCTCATAGTCCGAGTCCGTCACGCGAAAGAGGACCTGCGAGGGCTCGCCTATCTGCGGAAACTCTGGGAGCGTGGCGACCTGGACGCGGTGGCCGGCGATGTACTGCTCGGCCGAGTTGAACAGCGAGTGGGCCGCGGCGTCAGGCGCCATGGCCGCGGCGGCGAGCACGACGGCCGCGGAGGCGAGCACGGCTAGTCCCTTTGCCCTCAACGCGCGGGGGCGCCGACTGGCCCCGTTATATGGGATTGCGCCTGGGCGCGGCCCGGCGCCCTGGCGGCTCATTGGGCGTGCGCGGCGCCCCGGGGCCCGGGTTGGCTCTCCCCCCCGCCCTCCAGCAGGTGCTCGACCTCTATGCCATAGAACGTCCGCAGTATCCCCGCGTACGTGCGTATGGACTCGGGCATCTCGCTTGTGCACGAGACGCCCAGGTTCCTCGCGCCTATCCACATGGTGACTGCCTGCATCATTGTGAGAAATCGGTTGCCCTCGTTTCCGTCCGGGCCTATGGCGCGCGTGTAGCGCTCCGAGTACTCCCACGCCGTCACAAAGTCGACGCACCTGACGCCGAGGACCGCGAGGAGCTGCTCGCGCACGCTTTTGGCCTCGCGGAACGGCGCGACGCTGAGCACAAAGGGAAAGTCGATGCGCTCTGGAAGGCAGCCCGCCGGCGGGCCCCACACGCTGACGACTCGCGCGCCCTCGCGCAGCGAGGAGAGCGTGCGGCGCAGCGGGGCGGTGATGGCCTCGTCCGCAAACCAGTAGGCGACAACGTCGGCGCCGGACACGTCGGCGTCCACCGCGTCGCCGCACACGACCTCGCACCTGTCCCCCGGCAGCGACTCGCGCGCGGTCGCGACGGCCGCCGCGCTCGTGTCGACGCCGACTGCCGAGCCGGCGCCAAACTCCTCCAGCGCAATCCGCAGGCCCTCGCCGTCCCCGCACCCCAGGTGCATGAACGCCTCGCCGCGCCTGATTCCGGCAAGCCCTAGCATCCTGCGCAGAGCGCGCGCGGGCAGCTGCACGCCGTCGCCGGAGACTATGCCTTTGGGGAGCGTCGCGATATAGTCCTCGATCCTCAAGGCCGCGCGGCCGCCTAGGCCTTCTCCCTTATGCCCTCGAGCGTCGAGACGGCCTGCCACATGCGCGTCCTGATATGCGAGGGCATGTTTGGGTCCTGCGTGATGTCGTCTAGCGCGCTTATCGCGTTTGCCGCGCGCACCGCAAGCGATCCCTCGCCGCCCTTTAGGCCGGAGACGACCTCCGTGACGCCCCTCTTTACCGCCTTTGGGGCCATCGGGTCGGAGGCCACGGAGTTTAGCGTGGCCAGCGCGTTCTTGAGCGACTCTTCGTTCTGCTCCCTTGTCGCCATGACCTACGCCTCCACGACGACGTCGTCGCCCTCCACTGAAACCCTGTACGACCTAAGGTCGGGCACCTTTGCGGGAAACTTTGCGAGGCGCCCGCTGGCGCAGTCAAACTGCGCGCCGTGCAAGCCGCACACGACGTTGGCCCCCTCTATCTTGCCCTCTGAGAGGCTCGCGCCGGCGTGCGTGCACGTGTCAGACATTGCGCAAAACCTGCCGTCAAGGTTGGCCACCACAATGTCGCCTCCCTCGGCGCCCACCCTCTTGAGCGCGCCGGGGGGAATGTCCGCGGCCTTGCCGGCCACAACCCTCGCCATGCGCGCAGGCCCGCTCGCGCGCCCTTATAGTTTTTCTGGTGGGGCCGCGCGCGAAACCGCGCGTGCTCGCCCGCGCCGCCGTGAACCCCGGGCCCCGCCCGGCCGCCCCGCGGCCCCTGGCGTCCTGCGCCCAACAGCCC
>RKSK01000084.1 GCA_007570915.1 Cenarchaeum sp. | reverse complement strand
GTGTTTCTTGGTCTATGCGGCTGACACACAGGACTATTCCCATGACCTTCTCAAGCGTGACACACCGCTCATCGGCGTGGGCCGGTTCGCCCGTTTGTTTTTGCGTTTCTTCGCTAATGCCCGCCATAGCGCGACGGCCATCTGTTATTTTGTGCGTTGTTAAGGTTTTTGGATCGCAGAGGACGCAAGGATCCTAGGCTTGTGGGTAGCCCCAGGGGCATTCCGTAGCCAATCGCGCGGGCACAAGCCAAGAAAAGCATATAACGCCTAACCGTTGCCCGCTCCGATGTGAACAGACCAAAAAGCAGGCTTGCGCGGGGGCAGTGCGCGGGTCGCGCTGTAGGCAACCCGGGGGCAGCTTGAGTTGTGGGACTATTGGCTTAACGAGGCCCACGGGGAGTGCGACGGGGCCTGCGAGTCCCCGCTCCATGAGATATATGCCGCATATATGGACAAGCCGAGCAGGGAGGGGGGGCTAACCGGAGTCGAGAAGGCGCTTGCCCACCTGTTTGAGCTCCGCGTTGCCCTGGATTTTTCCCTAAATGACGTCATAAACCTCACCACGGGCACGTCCGACGAGGATCACTACCTGGCAAAGTCGGGCCTGCAGTACATGACCCTAGAGTTCCACAAGTTCAACAAGATTTACGACTACCTAATGGGCCAACTCGGCGAGTCGCAACGAGCCTCAATGTCGCACCTTATGCCGATCTGCGAGAGGGTGCGCGAGCTCTCTGAAGGCATGCCCGACCTGAGGGACGACGTCGTGCATCCCGGCAGCGGGCTGTTTGGGATTGTGAGCCGGCTGGATCATGGCAGCCAAGCGCCAGGCCAGGTTCCAGAAAACTCGTTCCTGGTGTGCGCAAACCTCGTAAACGCGTTCATTGACGGCCTCATGCATTCAATTCCAGGGGAGTTTTGCTCGTCGCTCTCAAAGCTTCCGCCCAACGCGGCCTCCATGAGACTCTACGACTTTCGCAAGTTTCCCGACCAGGTGGCCGACTATAACAGGAAAAACCCCGTGCGCTGCGTTGCCCTTGACAGGATGGGAGGCGGCGGGGTGCCGATCGCCTCTGAGCTCATACGCCTCCGCTGGGCGCTTCGTGGAACCGTCGAGGTGTACAGGCACACCAACAGCCTCCAGACCGTCGCGCACGGGATGCCCAAACTCTGGGTTGAGCTGGAGCGCCAGCGCCTCCTCCTTTATGTGAGGCACATGGTAATCGAGCTGTACATACTGCTTGACCTGTGCGACAAGATGCGCGAGGGTGGGCTCGATCCCCCCAAGGACGCCGTAATTAGGGAGCTCTGCGATCACCGTGGCGAGATCACCAGGCTTCGAACCCTTGCCGTGAAATGGGACGCCGTCGGCGAGTACTCGCCGTTCCCTGTGGAGATCGAGCGCGGGATTGGGCATGGGAGGCTGCTCCTCCTGGCGTCCGCGGCAGCCGAATGGGTGCGCATAAACGCCAACCACTACCAGGAAAAGTGCGACGGCGACGCGCAGATACCCGACCTGCCCGACATGGTCCGGCGCCTCGACTTTGTCGAGGCCGAGCGCGAGGCCGCGCTGTACCGCGTGAGGGCGCGCAACGGCCTGGATCGCATGCGCGCGGTGCCCGTGGCCGCATAGGCCCGCGCGCTTGCCCTAGTAGGCGTAGGCGGGGTCGCGCGAGCGCTGCGCGGCGACGATCTCGTTTAGCGTGGCTATCTCGTCGCTTGACAGGCGGTGCGCAAAGACGGCAAGGAGCTTTTTTGCCTCCGGCGAGGTCGGCAGCGCATAGTACGACGTGCCCTCTATGAGCTGCCGCCCGATCGTCACGCCGTTGACCGAGCACGCGACCTCCTCGCCGGCCCTCGCCGAGTCGACGGGCTTTTTGTCGCGCTGCAGCTGGTGTATCGTCCCCACGCGCCTGCCCGTCGGGTCCATGAACTGGACCTTTTGGCGCAGCGTGCCGACCTCGACGCGCACGCCAAAGACGGCCGGCCCGCTGTTGCGAAACGCGCAGCCCTCCATGAACGTAAAGCGCGACACGGGCGTCATCTCGGAGAAGACCGCGTCCTCGATGTTGGCCGAGTCCTCGCCTACCCAGCGCGTGTACGAGTCGACTAGGTCGTATATCACGCGGTTGTCAAATATGCGCACGTGGTGGGCCTCGGCCTCCTCGCGCGCGTCGGGCAGGACCCTCACGTTGAAGGCGAGTATGACGCCGAGGTGCCTGCTGCGCTCCTTTGTCGCGCGGGCCTCGGCGACGTCGCGCTTTGTGACGGCGCCAATGTCGGCCTTTGAGATCGCCGTGCCCCCCGTCGAGACCATCTCCGTGAGGGCCTCGAGCGACCCTATCGTGTCGCACTTGACGATCACGCCCGTCGTCGCCGTGTCGATAAAGACCGAGCCGATCTCCGAGTCGATCGCGGCCCTGTGGCGCTCGACCCCGGCGGGGTCGCGGTCCACGTACATCGTGCTTCCGGGCAGCACGCCGGCGAGGCCCGGCGAGGCGATCTTTACGCCGGCGGCCGCGTCGACGCCCTCGACGGGCATGAACCTGTCGCGCGGGTCGCGCATCTCGTCTAGCGGCCTCGGGAGCAGTATCGCGCGCGGCCGCGTCGATATCGCGCCGGCGCGCGTGGCGACCGTGACGGTGTCGCCCATCGCAAGCGAGCCGTCGACGAGTATGACGTTGGCCGTCTCGCCGAGGCCCGGCTCGTCGTTGACCTCCAGGACGATCCCGCGCGGCTCCTTTGAGGACTGGTCCAGCCTCCCCTTGAGGTACTGCTGCGTGAGGCCCACGAGGACCGTGAGGAGCTCGGGTATGCCGACGCGCGTGCGCGCCGACACGGGCACGATGGCGACCTGCCTCTTAAAGTCGCCCACGCGCCAGAACGCCTCGGACTCGTAGCCGAGGACCGAGAGCGAGCCCACGACTGCGTACAGCTTCTCGTCAAGGGCCGCGCGCATCGAGTCGCCCTGCGACTTGAGGGCCGCCGTTATCGACTCGTCGGCCGTCTTGCGCCAGCCGCCGAGCGCGTCGACCTTGTTGAGCGCGACGACAAAGGGCACCCTCCTCTTGCGCAGTATGTCGAGGCTCTCGTTGGTCTGCATCTGGAAGCCCCTGTTGGCGTCGACGACGAGTATGGCGATGTCGGCCGCCGAGCCGCCGCGCGTGCGCAGGTTGCGAAACACCTCGTGGCCGGGCGTGTCTATCACCAGTATGCCCGGCACGCGAAACTCGGAGGACTCTAGCCTCGAGTACAGCGCGCCGCACGACTCTTTCAGCGTCTGCGCGGGCAAAAAGCTCGCGCCGATGTGCTGCGTGATCCCGCCGGCCTCGCGGCCCTGCACGCCGGTCCCGCGTATCGTGTCAAGGAGCGACGTCTTGCCCGAGTCTACGTGGCCCAGGACCGCCACGATTGGCTGCCGAACGCGCATCGCCGATCACGTGAACACCACGCGTGACTCCCGCTCAAAGCTCGGCTCCGAGTCCGAGGCGTGTATGATGTTGTCCGTGAAGCCGAGGCCATAGTCGCCCCTGATCGAGCCGGGCGCGGCCTCGGACGACTTTGTCGCGCCGACCATGAGGCGCGTAGCCGCTATCGCGTCGTTGCCCTCGAGGACCGCCGCCACGACGGGGCCTGACGTCACAAACGAGACGAGCTCGCCAAAGAACGGCTTTGAGCTGTGCGGCGAGTAGAACTCTCTTGCCTGCTCCTCGGTCAGCGTGAGCATCCTGAGGTCCGCGACGGCAAACCCCTTTTGCTCAAAGCGCGATATAATCCCCCCGACGAGGCCCCGCCTCACGCCGTCGGGCTTTATCACGACGAGCGTGCGCGTCGCGCTCAACTGCGCCTAATCCCCCCCTTGACGTACTTTTTGGTCCACTTTAGCCTGCGCGGGTCGCGCTTGAGGTCGAGCATGTTCTTGCGGCACTTGGACGAGCACAGCCAGACCACGGTCCCGTCGTTCTTGACCAGCATCGTCCCGGACCCCTTTGCGACGGGGCGGGCGCAAAAGCTGCACGGCTTGACGAGTAGGCTCAACGCACCGCACCTACCTTATCTTCTTTGCCTCGCGCTCGGTCTCGCGGAGCATGAGCGTGTCGCCCATGCGGACGGACCCCTTTATGTTGCGCGTGAGTATGCGGCCCTGGTCCCCGCCGGAGAGTATCTTGACGCGAACCTGTATGACCTCGCCGGCGATCCCCGTGCGACCCACGATCTGTATTACCTCGGCCGCCGTTATCGACTCGGCCGCCTCGGCGGCGGGGCTCACTTTGCCTCACCGCCGCCGCGAATGCCGGCGATCGACTCGATGACCTGCTCGACTATCTGCTTTGACTCGCCGGGGTCCACGATCGCCGCCGCCGCCGCGATTATGTCGATCCCGAGGGCCTTGCCGAGGTCCTGCTTTGAGGGGACAAAGGCGTAGTGGGCCCCCTGCTCCTCGCAGAGTATGGGCAGGTGCGCGACGACCTCTGGCGGCTCGACGTCCTCGGCGACGATCACGAGCTTGCTCTGGCCGCGCTCTATGGCCTTTGTGACCTCGTTGGTCCCCTTTTTGACCTTGCCCGTCTGGGCCGAGGCCTTGACGGCCTCGAGGATGGGGCTCACGAGGTTGGGCGGCGTCTCAAACTTGACATAGTATGACTTTGCCATCCCGCTGTCCTCTCCGCCCCCGCGGCCCCCCGCGAGGGGTTAAAAGTGTTAGCGGGCGGGCCGGCCCCCGGCGGCCCTGCGCGGGCGGCCCCTAGGCGAGGGCGTCGGCGACCTCGCGCGAGTACTCGGCGAGGAGGGCCTCGAGGCCGGCGGCCGAGTCGGACTCGGCGTATATGCGGATTATCGGCTCGGTCCCGCTCTTGCGGGCCATGGCCCACCGCCTCGGGCCGAGGCGGACCTTGACGCCGTCGCGCGTGTCCGCGCCGGGGTGGGCCCTCGCGAGGGCCTCGAGCGCCGGCGCGGCGGCCCCCTCCGGGCAGCGCACGCTCGCCTTGGCGGTGAGCGACTTGGGGAGCGCCGCGGCGGCCTCCGAGAGGGGCCTTCGCGAGAGGGCCAGCGACTCGAGGGCCAGCGCGGCCGTCATGCAGCCGTCGCGGACCGGCAGGTGCGGGCCGTACATGAACCCGCCGTTCTCCTCAAAGCCGGCTAGCGCGCCGCGCCGCGCCATCTCGCGCGAGACCGTCACGCTCCCCACGCGCGTCCGGACCACGCGCGAGCCCGTCCTGGCCGCGACCTCCTCTATGGCGTCCCCAGAGTTCACCGGCGTGACAACCTCGGAGCCCGCGTTGCGCGAGAGGAGATAGTCGGCGAGGAGGAGCGCCGACTCGTCGCCGCTCAGGACGCGCCCGCGCTCGTCACAGACCATGCTCCTGTCGCCGTCCCCGTCAAAGGCGACGCCAATGTCGGCCCCCGAGTCGCGGACCGCCGCCGAGAGGCCGGACAGGTTGTCGGGGCGCGGCTCCGGGCCGCGGCCGGGGAACGCCGCGTCGACCTCTGCGTTTATGCACGTCACGTCGCACATCCCGGACAGCACGCCCTCGGCGGCTGTGGCCTGCGCGCCGTTTCCCACGTCTAGCACGATGCGCAGGCCCGCACGCGCGATCGCCCCCGCGTCAACGCGCGCGGACACGCCTGCGCCATACGCCCCGCGCGCGCGGGACTCTGCCGACTCTGCCCCCCACGGCGGGGACGGCGGCGACGCCGACCACGGGCGCGCCGCGTGTATGCGCTCGACGGCGGCCGTGTCTTCGCTCGAGGCCTCGATCCCGTCGGCCATGACGAGCTTTATGCCGCCGTACTCGGGCGGGTTATGCGAGGCCGTCGCCATTATCCCGGCGGCATAGCCGAGGTCCCTCACGGCAAGCTGCAGGCACGGCGTCGGCACGAGGCCCGCGTCGGCGCAGTCGACGCCGGCGTACGCGAGCGACGAGCGGACCATCAGCGATATTGGCCCGCTCGTGTCGCGCCCGTCGCGGCCCACGAGGACCGGCCCTCGGCCGACGTGGGCCGCTATGGCCATGGCGATGTCGTGGACGCCGCCGAGCGTCAGCGTCTCGCCGAGTATCCCGCGCACTCCGTTGGTCCCAAAGAGGCCCACGGGCGCGCGGGCCCAATATAGATAAATTTGTGTCTTGCCGCGGCCCGCGCGCGGGAGTCGCCAAGCCTGGCCAACGGCGCAGGGTTTAGGACCCTGTCCCCTAGGGGTTCGTGGGTTCGAATCCCACCTTCCGCACCAACTTCTGCGCGCCCCTGCGGGCCGCCAGTGCCGCGCCTGCCGGCGCTGCGGCGTATATGCCGGCGTTGAGCGCGATGACTGCGATGCCCAGCGCGAGCGTGGCGGCCTCCGAGCCGTCAGAGAGCGACATTATCGAGAGCGTCGCGAGCATCGGCGCGATGAGCGCCCTGATGGCCGCGCGCAGCCCGGGGCTCTCCCTCTCCCAGTCGGCGACGGCCGGCGAGAACGAGTAGTATATGCCGTTAAAGGCGGCCATGAACGCCGACCCTGAGGCCGTCGTGAGCAGGCTCGAGTCGCGTATCTCGCGCAGGGCCTGGACCTGCGGGGCGAGCTCCGTCCCGTACGCCGCCGTCGCTATCAGGCACCCGCCGACGCTGGGCCGCGGGACGGGAGTCGACTTTATCGGCTCGCACGCGCCGTCGACCATCTCCGTGCCCGGCGCGCACGGCTGGACCGCCGGCCTAACGTAGCCGGCGGCCTGCTCGATGGTGAGCTCTGGAAAGCTCTTGTCAAACCACGCGGCGTACTCCGGGTCTGTGTCATAGCGATACACGTACGTGAACGGGTCGTCGCCGTCGGTCATGTACCCGACAAAGTCAGGGTGCGGGTCTGGGTCCGGCTCGGGGGCAGCGGGCGGCGAGGGCGACGGGGCAGGCGCCGTTGACGCGCCCAGCCCGGCTGCCTGCTGTATCGTGAGGCCCTCAAAGTTGGCGTCAAACCACGCCCTGTACCCCGGGTCGCTGTTGTAGCGGTCGACGTAGGTCTGGGGGTCGTCGCCGTCATTCATGTACGGCACAAACTTTGGATCCGGGTCTGGATCCGGCACGGGGGCCGGCGCCGGCGCGGCCGGCCCGGGCGCGGCGGGCGGCGTCGGGGAGGCCAGCCCGGCTGCCTGCTGTATGGTCAGGTCCGGAAAGCCGGTGTCAAACCACTGCCTGTACGACGGGTCGTCGTTGTAGCGGTCGACGTACACCTGCGGGTCGTCGCCCTGCGTCAT
>RKSK01000212.1 GCA_007570915.1 Cenarchaeum sp. | reverse complement strand
GGGCGCTATGGGGTGGCCGTGCCCTCCACGGATCCCGACGGCAATGGGGGGCCTGACATCGTGGTTCGCCTCCTGGCCTTTAACAACTTTGTCAGCGTGAACGATCTTGAAGGAGAAAGCAGACTTGTCAGACACGAGTATGATCTATCGGTGCGGGAGAACGTGTCTCCGGGATTCTTGAACCTGGGCTCTACCAAGCTTCCAGCGGTCCACCCGTTTAACTCTGCGCACGTCGTCCTCTCCGAGATTACTGGCGCACACGAGTTTTTCGAGTCAGAGTTTGGGTATGACACCCCGCGCGTGCTTGCGTACTTTAGCTCGGACAACAGCGCCTTTTACAGCATCGCCGCGGCGCAGATTGGCCTTAGCGGCCGTTCGGGCAGCCTCTCTGGCCCGGCAACGGTCCTGCACGAGTACGGCCACCACGTGCATGCCAGCGTCTATGCCGGGACCTATGGGCAAAACAGGCTTCCAGACGCCCCTTACTGCCGTCCGCACTTTTTCAACTACCCGTCCTCCGGGCCGTGCGCGTGGGCCGAGGGGTGGGCCAACTTTGTCGCCGGGCTGGTTTCCGGCTCGCACCTGGTGGACCGCGGCGGCGGGACAATATGGGACCTAGAGGCCGGCCAGCACACGACTGACGGCAGACTGCAGCCGTTTGGCCACGGCGACGCCGTGGAGGGGCGCATATCCGCGCTGCTGTGGGACCTGCACGACTCGATGGACGAGCGCGGCGACGACGTCACGGGCGGGACGCAGCTGATCTGGGACGCGCTCAGGGGCTCTACCACGGCTTCCTCGGAGCTGCCCGCAGACGACATACACGAGTTCAGGGAGGACTGGGAGGCAAGGGGGCACCCTGGCCTGGGCGGGGCCTTTGCGCTAAACACGATACCCTCGCGCCCTCCGCAGCCGGCGTCACTGACGGTGCACGCCGAGGCCAACGGGGCGCCAAAGTCCGGCGCGGGGGCGCGCCACGCCTCGCCGGGCCAGTCCATAGTCGTGACCCTGGGAACCGCGCCCGGCGCCCCCGCCCCCGCGGCGTCGTTCTTTGGGGGCGCGCCCTCGCCAATGTCGCCGGCCGGCGGCGGGACGCTGTGGCGATCGGCGCACACGGTCACGGCGTCAACGCCCGAGGGGGCCGCCGTGTTCCGCGTGAGCGCGGAGGGGACAGAGTACACGCCGGCCTCCATAACGTCCGGGGGCAACGTGGCGGTGGACACGACCGCCCCGGCGGCCCCCGCGGCAGAGTTCACCGGACGCGAGTCCGCCGCACTGGAGTTTGCCGAGCCCCTGCTGCCAGCGTCAGTCACCTCCTCGACGTTTACGGTCACGCCGGCGTCCGGCTCCCCGCAGCAGGCCACCGCGCTGTATGCGCCGGGATCGCCCAGGGTCGTGCTGGACCTGAACACGCCGGTGGGCGCGGGCACGCACTCAATTGCGATCCCGTCCACGCTGACAGACCTGGCCGGCAACGCGCTCGCGGGAGCCACTGTCACGACGACAAGCACGCACTCCGTCGCGGCGCCGCCAACATTCTCCGTCGACGCCGAGTCGATCAGGCCGGTCGGCTCGGGATTCGAGCTGGCAATAGAGTTCTCGCAGGGGGTCTCGGGACGCACGCTAGCTGGCGAGTGGATCGTAGATCTCTACGGATCAAGCGACACGTCATTGACCGCGCCGGCGGTGTCCCGCATATCCACAGGCGCCGCAGCGTCTGACTCGATCACGCTGGTCAAGGCCACGCGCCTTGTCCTCCAGGCGGGCGGCCCAATGCCGCAGGGGGCCATAGCGCTCGGCGTGCGCCACTCGCCTGATTCGGGCAACACCAACAGGCTTGCCGGAGAGTCCGTCCTCCCGCCAAGCGGGGCGGCCACGCCTGCGGGCAGCACGCACTTTCGGGTCATACCGTCTGTCGAGGAGGCGCGGTTTGTCGACTCGCGCACCGTCCGCCTCTCGCTTGACCGGCCCCTGGGGCACTCGGGCGGGCCGCTCCCGTTTGTGGACGCAGAGGGCAGAACGGTTCCGTCCTCAACGGCTCGCGGGACCCTGGGGTTCCGCGGGGCCACCACGGTCGGCCTCTCGCCGACGCTCGGCGACACGGTGGTGGAGTACGGGCCGGGCTCGCGCGAGGTGACGCTCCACTCCTCGGAGCGGGCCGACGCGTCTGGCGCGCACAGCGTGGTGATCCCGCCCGGCGCCGTGGGCTCCATTACAGGACATGACCTTCGCCTGGCCACCATCCAGGGCGCCGGATACTCTGCCGCGCTGGCCCCGGAGAGCCACCTGGTGGCCTCTCGCAAGGACACGGGCGCCCCAAGCATCCTGTACGCGTACGCCGACAGCACGCGCAACCGCTTCACAATAGTCTTTACAGGGCCGCTGGACAAGGTGTCTGCGAAAGCCGCCACGTTCAGCGTATCCCAATCGGACACGCCGTCATCCTCCATGAGCGCCAGCTTTGTCTACGCGCCGGGATCCCTCAAGATTGACCTGGTCAACGTCACACTCGAGGACGGCGTCGAGTACACTGCAACGTCCGACAGACGGATCAGGGGGGAGAGCGGCGTGGAGATCGCGGGGCCACTGTCGGTCATGGCCACCGCGTCAGCGCTCCCCAAGCTCGGCATCGTGTCCGCGGCGTTTGCCTCTCCTAGCGAGCTGGCAGTTCGGCTAAACCGCCCCATAGACGCCGCAGATGCCGGGCTCGTGACCGTCTCCGGGCTGGGGGCCGTGACGCAGCACTATGAACCACGATCCACGTTAGTCACGCTAATGACCGAGAACGCCGCAACCGACGGGGCGTCATACAACGTGAAGCTTCTCCATGGCATCCGCGACTATGCGGGGGACGAGTCTCTGGAGTCGATGCACTCCTTCACGTACACGGCGCTGGCCGGCGACGATCCGCCCTCTGTGGCCATGGTCAGGACCGTGTCAGAGCCGGACGCTATACGTGTCTATTTTGACGAGGGCCTCTCGACCCCGCCCACGTCGGGGTTTGTCGTGATGCGCGTCGGCACTACGAGCACCATTGCGGAGACCGTCACCTATGTCGAGCCCGGCGCGGGGGGGCCCAGGGTGGACATTGGGCTTGGCAAGCACGAGCTCCTTGAGGGCGCGCGGTACACGGTGACCGTGCCGCCCGTCTCTGACGGGACGAACACGTCGGTGCAGGCGACCGTGGAGGTGGAGCACTCGCGCGCGCCGGCGGCCCTGGGCGCGGCGTTCACGGGACGAAACTCGCTGCGCCTTGACGTCAGCGAGCCTCTTGACCCCACGACGCTGGGCGGCATCCGGGTGGCGGGCCTGGGGGAGACGACCGTCGAGTACGCGCGCGGCGCGACCGAGGTGTCCCTGCGCACGTCCGGCGCCCCGGTCGACGGCGAAGAGTACGAGATCCGCGTGCCCCCGTCGGTGGCAGACGCCGGGGG
>RKSK01000082.1 GCA_007570915.1 Cenarchaeum sp. | reverse complement strand
TCTGCCCATGCCGCGCGCGGGACGGGTGGCGATCAACATGCCCACGTGGTCGGGGAAACTTGATCAACTGCGCGAATCCCGGATCGCGGGGCCGGGGCCAAGGGGCCGCGAAGCGGGGGGCGGACTTGTGGTCGCGGGTATAGGAGGCCCCGGCCACGACCGGGCGCCAAACTCAACGCATGCCACCAGCAGGGTCAGGAACCTGGGCGACACCACCGGGATGCGGCGACTGTCGCCTGTAGCCCTCCTGCGCTGGCGCGGCATGGCCCGCGCGCTGTGCGCCACGGGCGACACTGCGTTCCCGAATCTGTTTCATGTGTCACGGGTGGGGTTGGCGGCGGCCCTGTTGCGCGAGCAGGCGCGGCTTTTGGCGTCCCGGTCGCCCTAGCGCGGCGCGGGCCCCTGCGCAACGCCTAAACCCTCGTCGCAGTCGCGCCAGGGGCGATGGCGACAAAGCGCACTCGCAGCCCGGCTCGTTCGGAGGGGCACGCCGGGCCACCAAGCGCAGCCGGCGGCCACAGTGGCCGCGCCGCTGCACCCCGTGGGGCAAGCGCGCACGTGCGGATGGCCGAGGCACACTGCGGCCGCGGGGACCACGTGCGCGAGCGCAAGGAGCTTGGCCGGGCCATAGCCATGGATGGCGGCAACGCGGGACTGTACCATCGCAGGGCGGCGGCATCCTGGCACGTTGCGGCCAGGCACCCTAGCCGGTTCAAAGAGTGCTATTACATGGCGTACCGCGACCTGTGGATGGCGCAGGAGATTGGCCCGGCCCCAATAGGCGGCCGGGAGCGGCCTCCGCCCTAGGCGGGCGGGCCGGCGGGGGGCGGCCAGCCCTGCGGAGCCAGCCCCGGATCCAGCCTGGCGGCGGCCTCGAGGGCGTCCCTTGCCTCGTCGGCGCGGCCAAGCGCGCCCAGCGCGTGGCACCGCCCGAGGTGCGCCGTGGCGTCACCGCGGTCTAGTGCCACGGCTCGCCCGTACGCCTCCAGGGCCTCGGCGTGGCGGCCCATGGCGGAGAGCGCTGCGCCGCGCGTCCTGTGCGCCCCCGCGCTGGCCGGCTCTATCCCCAGCGCGTGGTCGCACGAGTCCAGCGCCTCGGCGTCGCGGCCCAGCTGGACCAGGACGGCCCCGCGCATCGCGTGGCACGCCGCCCTGTACGGGTTAATCCTGATTGCCCACTCTAGCGCGTCAAGCGCCTCGGCAAACCTGCCCAGGCGCGCCAGGGTGGCCCCCCTGCACACGTGGATCTCGTGCCAGTCGCGGTCCAGGGGCGCCGCGCGCTCCAGCGCCTCCAGCGCCTCCTCGTCCCTGCCGAGGGCGCTTAGGGCCTGCCCACGGCACTGGTGGACCAGCGCGTCGTCCGGGTCAAGCTCGGCCACGCGGTCAAACTCCGCCAGCGCGCCCTCTGCGTCGCCAAGATCCATGAGCGCCTGGCCGAGGCCAAGGTGGGCACGCGCGTTGCGCGGCGCCAGCTCCACGGCGCGCTCAAACGAGTCGCGCGCCTCTCCGTGGTGACCCTGCCTGCGCATCACGACCGCCCTGCCGAGGTGCGCCCCCGCGCCCGCCGGGTCGGCCTCCCCCGCGCGCGCAAACTCCGCCAGCGCCTCGTCGTCGCGCCCCAGGTCATAGAGCGCCTTGCCCATGCTCAGGCGGATCCCCGGCCAGCCGGGCTCCAGCTTCTCGGCGCGGCGAAAGGACTCCAGGGCCTCGGCGGGGCGCCCAGTCTCGGCCAGCGCGTACGCCCTTACGAGGTGGCCGCCGGGCATCCCGGGGTCAAGCTCCAGGGCGCGGTCCATCGAGTCCAGCGCCTCCGCATGCCTTCCCAGCCTGCGCAGCATGATCCCCCTCTTCAGGTGGGCTCGAGAGGCGTGCGCGTTTAGCGCAATGGCGCAGTCAAGCGCGGCCGTGGCCTCCTCGAGGTGGCCCATCCTTTCCAGCGCCTGGGCCCTGCGCATGTGGGCCTCGTGCGTCGGGGCCAGCGCGACCTCGCGGTCCAGGGCCTCAATCGCGTCTCCGTACCTGCCAAGGTCGAGGAGCACGATCGCCCTGCGCCTGTGGGCCTCGGCGCTGCCGGGCGCCATCTCCGCGGCGCGCCCGAGCGCGGCCTCGGCCTCCTCCCCCCTCCCAAGCCCGGCAAGCACGGATCCCATCTCAAGGTGCGTCGACGCGTCGTCCCCGTCAAGCTCTGCTGCCCTTCTGAGGTCCTGCAGCGCCTCGCCGGGCGCGCCGGCGTCCCTCCGAGCGGAGGCCCGCATCCGGTAGGGCCGGGGGTTTTTGGGGTCAAGCCTGATCGCGTTGCCGAGCGCCGCGCTAGCCGCCCCGTGCCGATCCAGCGCGTGCAGCGCAAGCCCGAGGTTTGCGTGGGCCGTGGCCTCGCCAGGGCCAAGCTCCGCTGCGCGGCTGAACGGGCCCAGGGCCTCGCCGTGGCGCCCCATGGCGGACAGCGCGAGCCCCCTGCACGTGTGCGCCTCGGCCAGGCGGGGATCCAGCGCCAGTGCCGCGTCTGCTGACGCGAGCGCCTCGCCGTGGCGCCCCATGGCTGCCAGGCACATGGAGCGCGCCGCGTGGGCGTCCGCGCGGTCGGGCCCGAGAGACACCGCCCTGTCTGACGCGGCAAGGGCGTCTGCGGGCCTGCCAAGCGCCAGGAGCACCCTGCCCATCTGCGAGCGCACGCTTGCGTCGCCTGGCAGCTCCGCGGCGCCCTCCTCGATCGCCGCCAGCGCCCCGGCGCGGTCCCCCGCCCTGAACAGCGACTCGCTTTTCCTTATGTGTGGCCCCGACCCGTCAGATGCCGCGCTTACCGGGGACGTGGCCACCGCGCCGCCTGGCAGGACAACCTCCATGCGAGCGCCATGCCTGGTGGCCGATTTAAAAGTTGGTCGGCTCCCGGCTCGCAGCCAAGCGCGGCCGCGCGCCCAAAAAGCTAATTATACCCTGGTGCCTCCCGCCCGGCTCCATGGATGGGGGGGAGGAGGCGGCAGAAAGGGCCGCCAACCTAGAGCGCACGCTGGCCGCAGAGGGCGCGATCCGCGTCCACTACATGAGGGACAGGGTCAGGGATCTGTACTACGCCAACCGCCGCACCCGCCGGGGCGCCCCCCATGCCAGGGCAGGGGTGGCAGGGCTGAGCCACGCCTCGCGCGAGTCCACGCTCAAGATCATGGTGTACGCGCGATACCTGTTTTTGGAGATCTGGCAGTCGCGCCTGCTAGAGGAGACGGCCGAGGCCACGCTGGAGAGGATGGGGATTCGGGACTGCCCCCAGCTTGGGGGCATCATAGAGCGGGATCCGGACACGCGGAAGCTAGTGGAAGGCATGCGGCACAGGTTTAGCGCCAACTCCAACCTCACCCTGGAGGGGGCAATTGCGGAGATTGGCCATGAGGGGTTTAAAAAATTCTGGAGGTGCGTCCAGAGGATCATTGTGTTCCAGGACGCGGTGGGGGCTGTCAGCTATAGGCCGTGGCCCCTGAACAGCGCCGCGGAGGCTGCGAGTGGCCCGCTCTTTCCCGCAAACCCCATGCCATGGGAAGAAAAGCTGCGGCTCATCAAGAGGTACAGCAGGTCAACCTATAACGTAGACTGGGGCACGGGCAACTCGCGGCAGATCATGCAAGAGTGCGCGGCATGCACAAGGGTGCTGCTAGACGACTATATGGCCGCGGCAAGCCTGCACCGGTGCTACCACACTGCCGAGACCCTGCAAAGGCTAGTCTCCTCGACATACGGCCTCAAGTACATCATATTGGAGGTCAACAAGTTTGCCCACATATACAAAACCCTGGGGATTCCCAACGAGCCAAAATTTCTCGCAAAGGAAAAAAAGTACAAAATGTACCGAAACCGGTACGCGGCCCACAGCGATGCGCGCATCCCGAGCATACTGCACATAGCCCGGGACCACGGGTTTGCGGCCGAGCTTGTGCGCGACGCCGAGGAGATCACCGTCATCTCACAGCGGCTGTTTGCGGGCCTTGGGACGGGGGCAAGGATTGAGCTTCCCACTGGCCAAGAGATCGAGGCGATGGAGCTGGAGGTGGCCGACCTTCGGCTGCAAGCCCGCGCGCAGCTCGGGAGGAGGCTTACGGAGAGCGGGTTCGGGAAGAGGCGCGATGAGCTTCGCTCAATAGTCGCGTCCATGTACGGCTGACCGCCGCCAGGGCGGCAGGCGCGGCTATACGGCGCGCCTCGCCATGTACAAAAACGGGTCGTCGATGCCCCGAACGCCGCCCCTTATGGCCCGAAAGCGCCTGTCAATGGCGCCCACAAACCCACGAAGGTCGTCAGTCCCGCACACCTGCACGTCGACGATCATCTCCTCTGTCTCCTTTATTGCGCATGCCGTGCGGGGTAAAAGGTACTTTCGGTAGCGCGTTACGAGCAGGCTGGCCTTGGCGGACAGGTGGGGCAGCGCCCTTAGCGCCTCTTCTTCCCTCGACTCGTCCACCAGCTGCCCAATCATCTCCACGATGCTCACGCACCGGACGACCTGGTACTTGACGTCCTCCAGCGCGTCGGCGTCCTCGCGCCTCTTGACGCGCTCGGTGTTCTTTGCAACGAGCAGGCCGTACACGATAAAGAGCGCTGCCATGATTCCGGCCGCGCCGACCACCGCGTTCCAAAGATTGACCAACGCGGCTGTGAGTATGGCCACGCCAACGCCGGAGAAGAGCACCAGCGAACGGAGCCCAATAGAGTGTACCAGGACTGTCATGCGCCCTGCCCGCCTCCGCCAGAGCCCGCCAGCGAGCGCACGTCGTCAAACACCCTGGCGACAAGCCCGCGGTCAAGCTCAGAGTCGTGCCACACCACGTGGTCGACAAACCCCTCCCTGTCGGAGGGCACGCCCCTGGGGCACAACGCAAACGTCGCGATGCGCAGCCAGCTGTCCGAGCGGTCCCGCACAAGGCGAAGGAACGCCTCTGCCCTTTCGCGGTCGCCCCCAAACGGGTCGGATCCGCCGCGCGCGGTGCCACGCTGGTAGATGTCCACTGCGAGGCCGGTGGAGAACGCGCCGCTCTCCAAGAACCTAAACCTGTAGCCCAAGGCTGCGCCCATGCGCTGCGCAATGTACACGCACTTTTGGAGGCGGTGCTGCACCTCAGGGTCGTCGAGCCGCCCGTCCACCACGCCCTCGCTGACCATGAGGTCTGCAAACCTGGACAACGTCCCGACCCGTCGCGCGCGCGAGGCCCCGGCGCCGGCGGGGGCAGCCGCGGCGCCAAACGCCGCTAGCGCCGCCGCGTTTGCGTGCTGCTCCAGGATCGCGCGGACCGCGTCCCCAAAGTCGGCGTCCTGTGCGGGCACTTCCCCGTAGACCAGCTCCTGCTCCACGCCCGCCCTGCGCGCGATCTGCCCGCCACCGCGCGAGCCATAGTCAGCCGACACAGGGTAATGGGAAGGGCGGTTGGGTATTAAGTGTTTACAGGGGACGGGCGCTGGGGGCGCCGCCCCTCATAGTGGGGCTTATTGCCCTCCCCTCCACGTCCTCCCCCGCTGGACGAGGGCACGAAGTCCGTGGCAGGCGAGTGGCAGGGCGCGGGAGCCTCGCAGCTTGGCAGCCTGCCGGGTCGCGGGTTTTCCGAGCCGCGGTGCCGCCGGCAGGCCTGGCCGGGTCGCAGACCCCGCTGTTGCCCCAGGCGGCCGCGCCCGGCACTGGCCGGATGGCTTAATAGCGGGTCGCGGCGCTGCCGCGGCGTTGGCAGTCGAGGACAAGGATGGCCAGGAAGGGTCAGACGAGGCGCTGGAGGGCATCAGCGTGACGTACAACGGCTCATATGACAAGAGGAGGCGGAAAAGGCCGCATGGGTAGCGAGGGCGAGGGCGCCTGGGGACACGAGCGGTTTGACGAGGTGATGCGCGCCGGCATCGACTCGCACCGCTGGACCATACAGAACCTCCACGGCAAGGCAAAGGCCGTGCTGACCGCCGGCACGATCGTCCTGGGCATCGTCATGGGAGGGCTGGGGACGGTCGGGGGCCTGGCCGGCGAGCCCGTGCTGGCAGGCTGGCACCACCTGCGCGGCCAGAACGAGTACGCCGCCGCGTTCGTCGCCGCGTGCGCCGTGGGGAGCATGGCGGCGATCTGTGCGTCCGTCCTTTTTGCAATAGGGGCGCTAAGGGTCCGCGTGGTGAGGGACTTTGGCAAGGCGTCTGCCTTTATGGATGGAGGCAAGGTCGCCCACGAAAAGGTGGCAAAGTGGGTCTCCGCCAAGGAGACCAGGGTGTACGAAAAGACGCACGAGGCGTACATCAGGGAGCTGCACAGCCTAGAGGCGCAGAACGCCCATGTGGGCAGGCATGTCAAGTGGAGCCACCGCAGCCTGAGCGCGGGGCTCCTGCTCGGCGTCGCCGGGGCGGTCGCGTTTTTAGCCGTCACGCTGCCCGCATAGCCTGCCGGGCAACCAGCCCGCGGCCGTGGGCGCTAGGCCCTCTTGCGCCGGGGCAGCGCCCCAAGGCAGCGGTTGGAGACGCTCTCCAGCACCTATACCCGCGCGCACAAGTCCGCCCCCTGTTTCGCGGCGTCCTGGCCCGCGTCCGGCGATCCGGGACCCGCTCGGCTGACCAGGTTTTCCCGACCACGTGCGTATATTGATCACCGCGCCTTCCGCGCGCGGCATGGGCAGACGCAAGGGGGAGGACCTCCGCGTGGCGCTGCGGGACAGGGGGACGAACGAGGCCCTCAGGAAGCTCGCCGTGCGCCTGGTCCTGGACAAGGGCATGGAGCCCGCGGAGGTCGCGGACCTGCCGGGCTGCGACGCGGACTGGGTCCGCACGCGGGCCGCGCGGCACGCGGAGGGCGGCACCGGCGCCCTCCGTGACCTCCCCCGGCCCGGGCGCCCCCCGCTGGTGCCGCCCTTTGGCGCCTGCACGATCACGTGGGGCGAGTACATGACGCACGTGGATCCCGCGCCGCTGCGCGACGCGATCGAGGGGGAGACGTACGTGAGGCACAGCCCCGGCAGCGCCAGGGGGCTCCTGCGCATGTTCGGCCTCTCGCGCAAGAGGCCGGCCCCCGTGCACGCCGGCATGGCCGGCCCGGAGGAGACCAGGAGGTGGCAGGACACCAAGATCCCGGGACCCCTTCGCCTGATGGACGAGGGCCACGCGGGGCTTCGTTGCATAAATCCCCACGCACGGCGGGGCGTGGCTATCCCGTCTCCGCCGTCCCCCCGTCAGGCTCCCCCCGCCGCGGCCAGCAGGGCGCTGTGGATCGCGACCTTGCGGGCGAC
>RKSK01000143.1 GCA_007570915.1 Cenarchaeum sp. | reverse complement strand
CTGGAGGCGATGAGGGCCCTCGCGCGCGCGACGCTGACCGTCAGCGGTGGTGCTCGGGATAATGACCGTAAGCCTGGGAAACCTTGTGGTTTTTGTCCAAGAGGGCTACCCACACGGGCTGTTGCCCCATGCCGCCGCGGCA
This sequence comes from Cenarchaeum sp., assembly GCA_007570915.1. GTDB lineage: Archaea > Thermoproteota > Nitrososphaeria > Nitrososphaerales > Nitrosopumilaceae > JAHRAL01. The sequence continues at coordinate 14,627 of RKSK01000143.1, read as the reverse complement.
GTCATCGCCCTGACGGTGGCCGGGCTGGTTGGCATTGTGGCCTCCGTCGTTCTCTCTGTGCGCGCCGTGAGCGTGACGCGCGTGCGGCAGCCAATATCCCGTAATGACTTTGGCGCAGGTGGCAGTTACGCGATAGAGGGCATGCTAGAGTCCACAGAGGAGGAGGTGTACGGAAGCTTGGTTGAGGGGTGCGTAGACTCTTTGGAGGATCGTGAGAAGGCAATAGACAGGGTGGGGTTTCGCACGTCGTGGGCACAGGTCTTCCTGCTCGGTGGCCTCGTTGTGGCCAGCGCGGGAATAACATTCGCCCTGGCGCTTGTCGCGTCCGGCCTGGGCCCGGGGTAGGCGCGCGCCGCCCCTTGCGATCGCCGAGCGCGGCAGGCTGTCCCGATCCTGGAAGGCCGTGGGATCCGAGCCCGCGCCGCCGCGGCGCCAGGGTTCAAGTTGCTGGCCGCCAGTGCCGCGCGCCGCACCTTGCGCGCGTCAGGCGCACGCAGGCCGGCGGCAAGGACGGAGCCCTTCGGCGCTCTCCAAGAGATCCGCTAGGCGGGCAAAAAGTCCATGGCGCGGTGGGGCGGGGGAGGCCCGCACATGCCCTCAGGTGCGGCGGTCGCCCAGGGGCACCTCGAGTATGTCGCCCATGCGCAGCGCCTTTAGGCCCGCGGCGAGCCTGCGCGCCTGCGCGTCGTCGGCCCGCAGGCCCAGGACGCCGGCGAGGTGCGCCGCGCCGGCCCTGCCGGCGAGCTCGCCAAAGACGATGGTCCGGCGGTTGCCGACTGCCGACGGCGGTATGGGCTCGTACGCCGCCGGGTTCGCGAGGACGGCCGCCAGGTGCGTGCCGGCCTTGTGCTTGAACGCCGAGGAGCCCACTAGCGGCGCGGACTCGTGCGTCTTGACGGGCGTGTACGCGTCGATGAGGCGCGAGAGGTCGCCCAGCATGTCCAGGTGGAACGAGTTTGGGAGGCCGTACAGGTAGTGTATCGCCGTGGCGACCTCGGCGAGCGCGGGTATGCCCGTGCGCTCGCCGATTCCGTTTATCGTCGTGTGTATCTGGTCGGCGCCGGCCTCGCAGGCGGCAAGCGCGTTGGCCAGCGCGAGGCCCACGTCGTTGTGGACATGCACGTCCAGCGGGAGCCCGCCGATCGCCTCGCGCACAAACGCGACATACCGGCGCATCCCGTGGGGCAGCATTACTCCGGCGGTGTCCGGCAGGCTTATGCGGTCGGCGCCGGCGTCGCGTACCGCGGCGCACACGCGCGCGAGGAACTTTGGGTTCGCCCTGCTCCCGTCCTCGGCGGTGAAGCGTATCTTGAGGCCGTGGGCCTTTGCGTGCTCGACTGCCCCGACGGCGCGCGAGACTGCCTCGTCCCTGCCTATGCGCAGCTTGTCGCGCATGTGCACGTCGGACACCCCGAGGTACACGGCGCACCACGACGCGCCGCACGAGACAATCCTGTCAATGTCCTCCCTGAGCGCGCGCCCGTGCGCGACGATGTCGGCTGCGAGGCCCTGCCTTATGATCGTGCGCGTCGCGGCCTCGTGGTCCTCGGATATGACCGGCGATATCTCTATCTGGTCGACTCCAAAGTGGTCGAGCTCCCAGGCGATCTGTATGCGCTGCTTTACGCTAAACGAGACGCCGGGGTGCTGCTCGCCCTCGCGCAGCGTGCTGTCGAGTATGCGTATGCGCGACGGGCCGGCGGGCAGCTCGTTGTACCTCGCGGCGTGGCGGTTTGCGTCCTCCAATGCGCCCGTGGGGGGCGCGCCGGGCGTTATAAGCCTAGCCGCGCGAAAACCGCGCAATTTGGCGCCGGCGCGCGCGGATCCGCGCGCGGGCGCCCGGCGTTGCGGCGGATTCCGCGCCTACGAGTACGTGCGCAGTATTATCGTCGTGTTCGTCGTCGTCACGCCCTGGACCTTGCGCAGCGCGTCGATGCTCTCGTTTATGCTCGGTATGTCCGGCGCGTTGAGTATGGCGATGATGTCATAGCTCCCCGTTATCTCGTGGACCGTGCGCACGCCGGGGAGCTTCATTATGCGCGGCGAGACCTTTGAGACGTCGGTCCCCGGCTCGACGGTGATGAACGCGACGGCCTTTGTCGTGCCCTCGTCGCCCGTCTCTATCGTAAAGCGCCTTATCGCCCCAGAGTCGACTAGCGACCTTATCCTCCGCCGGACGGCCGACTCGGATATCCCCACGCGCTTGCCGAGCTCCGAGTGCGCCATGCGCGCGTCCTCGCGCAGCAGGGCCAGCAGCTTGCGCTCGCGCTCGCTATGCAATTCCCCTCCTCGCCTCCTCCTCGGAGAGGAGGCCGTCGAGGGCGCCTAAAACCCTTGCGACGTCCCCGCGCGTGATGACGAGGGGCGGCAGCAGGCGCAGCGTGTTGCGGCCCGAGTAGAGGAGCAGGACGCCGCGCTCTATTCCCCCCATGATGATCTCGCGCACGTCAAACCTCAGCTCGATGCCGACCATGAGGCCGCGCCCGCGGACCTCCCTTATCGAGGGGTGGGAGCGCGCGAGGCGCGCGAGGCCGTCGTGCAGCTCCCTGCCCACCGCCGCGGCGTTCCCGACGAGGCCGTCGGCCGTGAGCGCCTCGAGCGTCGCGCTGCCGGCCGCGCACGAGAGCGCGTTCCCGCCAAACGTCGACGAGTGCTCCCCCCTTGACATGCTCGCGACAATCTCCGCGCGCGCGAGCGTCACGCCCATCGGCACGCCGCCGGCTATGCCCTTGGCAAGGCAGAGTATGTCCGGCGCGACGCCGTCGTGGTCGCATGCCCACATCCTGCCGGTGCGCCCCAGGCCCGCCTGTATCTCGTCAAACGCGAGGACCGCGCCGCGCTCGTCGCACGCCTCGCGCACGCCGCGCAAAAACCCGTCCGGCGCGACGTGTATGCCGCTCTCGCCCTGTATGGGCTCGACTATCACCATGCCGACGTCGTCTGTGATGGCCTCGCGGGCCGCGCCGGCGTCGCCAAACGGCACAAACTCGACGCCCTCGACGAGCGGCTCAAAGGGCCGGCGGTACTTTGGGCTGAACGTGAGCGAGAGCGCCCCCATGGACTTGCCGTGGTACGACCCCCTCATCGCCACGATCCGCGGCCTGCGCGTGAACTTGCGCGCGAACTTTATCGCCGCCTCGACGGCCTCGGCCCCGCTGTTGTTGAGGTGCGCGCACTCGAGGCCGCGCGGCGCCAGCGAGACGAGCCTCTCGAGGAACGCCGCGCGCACGTTGCTGTAGAGCGACCCGTGGACCGTGACAATCCTGCCGGCCTGCTCCCTTATCGCCTCCGTGACGCGCGCGTTGCGGTGGCCCACGAGGGCGACGCCGTAGCCGCCCATAAAGTCGAGGTACTCCCTGCCCGACGAGTCCCAGACGCGCGCGCCCTCGCCGCGCTCGACGGTCACGGGGAACCTCTGGTACATCGCCCCCATGGCCGCGTCCTCGACGGCCCGCGCGTCGCGGCCGGCGCTAGCCGGCGCCTCGCCGCTCACGGGCGTATCACCGTGCAGCGCTCGTGCGCCAGGGCCGCCGATATCGGGCCCTCCCTCCTGCCGCTCGCTATTATCGCCTCGCCGACGCCGGCCTCGAGGGCCTCGAGGGCCGCGATGACCTTCTTCTCCATGCCGGCCCCGATGCGCGGGCGCATCTGCCGCGCCTCGGCGGCGCCAATCTCGCCGACGAGGCCGCCGTCCATCTCTATCCCGTCGACGTCGGTCACAAAGACGACGCGCTCCGAGCGCGTCGCGCCGGCGACGGCCGCCGCGGCCCTGTCGCCGTCGACGTTGAGGGCCTCGCCCTCCTCGCCGAGGGCCACGGGGGCGACGACTGGCACAAAGCCGGCCCCGAGGAGCGCGTCTATGAGGCGCGGCTCGACGGCCGTTATCCTGCCCGTGTAGCCGCCGTCGATGGCCTGCTTGCGGCCGCGCTCGTTGACGATGAGGAGCCTCTTTTTCCTCTCGGCGCGGATGAGTCCCCCGTCCACCCCGCACACGCCGGCGGCGTTGACGCCTCCGGCCCGCAGCGACTGCACTATGGCCTTGTTGACGCGGCCGGCCATGACCATCGTGAATATGCGGGCCGTCTCGAGGTCCGTGTAGCGGCTCCTCACGCCGCTGGGCGACGTGATAAACCTGGCCTCGTGGCCCATCCTGCCGGACACGTCGGTCACGTCGCGCCCGCCGCCGTGCACGATGACGGCCCCGCCCGACTCGGCGGCGCGCCGCAGGTCCGGCACGGCCGACCCGTGGAGCGACCCCGCCACGCTTCCGCCGATCTTTACGGTGATCATGCGCTCACACCGGGGTGAGCGGCGTGTAGAGGAGGCCCTCGGACTCGTCCGCGCCGAGCATGACGTTCATGTTCTGTATCGCCGAGCCGGCGGCCCCCTTCATCAGGTTGTCCGACGCGGACAGCGCGACGAGGCGGTTGTTTGCCGGGTCCAGGTCAAAGCCGATGTCGCAAAAGTTCGAGCCCACGACGAACTTTGGGTCGGGGAACTTGTAGAGGCCCTTCTTGTCGCGGATCAGCCGCACAAACCTCTCGTTGCCGTAGCGCTCGCGGTATATCCTCCAGACGTCCCTTTCGGTGACGTCGCGCTCGAGGAACGTGTGGCTCGTGCAGAGTATGCCGCGGACCACGTCGACGGCGTGCGGGCTCATCGAGACGGGCACCTTGCAGCCCGCCGCCTCGGAGAGCTCTTGCTCTATCTCGCCGGTGTGGCGGTGCATCGCGGGCTTGTAGGGGCGGATCACGCCGGCGCGCATCGCGTGGCTAGTCCCCGCCTTTGCCCCCGCGCCGGCGCCCGAGGAGCCGATCTTCGAGTCCACTATGATGTGCTTTTTGTCCAGGAGGCCCTCCTCCACTAGGGGCCGCAGCGCGAGTATCGACGTGACGGCCATGCAGCCCGGGCACGAGACGAGCCTCGCGCCGCGTATGGCCTCGCGGTGTATCTCGGGCACGCCGTAGACTGACCCCCTGAGGCCCTCGGGGTTTGGGTGCGTCCAGCCGTACCACCTGTCATAGTCGGAGGCCTCGTGGAGGCGATAGTCGGCGCTCAGGTCGATCACGCGCACGCCGCGCGCGAGGAGCCCCTTGACGATCTCGGCGGCGGTCCCGTGGGGCACGGCCGTGAAGACGATGTCGCACTCGCCGGCCATCTTTCCATAGTCGGGCTCGCTGAACTTGATGTCGCCGATGAGGCCCTTGAGGCTGGGGTGGACGCGGTGGACGTACTCGCCGGCGTGCTGCCTCGAGGTGACCATGGATATCTCGGCCCGCGGGTGGCCCACTAGGAGGCGCAGGACCTCCCCGCCGACATACCCCGACGCGCCCACAATCCCGGCCTTCACGGCAGCGCCTCCGGCGCGCGCATAATTTATAGTCAATGGGGCCGCGGAGGGTGCTGTGCGGCTAGGCGCGGATCTTGGCGCGCGCTGCCGAGATTCCCCAGGCCGGGCGAGATTCGAGCCCCGCCGCGGCGGCCGGGGGGAGCCGCGGCGCCGGACGCCCGCGCCGGCGCCCCGCGGTGGCATGCCGCGGGGGGGTCACGCTGGCGCCAAGCCCGTGCGCGCCGTTAGGATCCTGCCGTTTTTACGAATGCCGAGGCAGGCAGCCTCGGCGGAAATGTCAGTGGAGCATCACGTGCGCTAAAGCCGTCCCCAGCCAACCCGCATGTCTGCCCCCTAGTGCCCCCGTGCCGGTCCCATACGGCCCAAACTGATCCATAGGCGGGTTTTGGCGAGCGCGGCCGCGGGGTGACGCGACTGCCTGGGAACCAGGGACGTGCTGGCAGGCGACGGCATGCTGGGCAGGGTTGCAGACGGCATCGCGGGGGCGGCCGGCGGCGGCGTGGCGTCGGCAAGGAACGCCAGGCACGCGGCGGACTCGTTCCGCGGCCTCCCCCATAGATCGGTTTGGGCCGTACGTGACCGGTGCGGGGGGCCGCGGGGGCAGACATGCGGGTTGACTGGGATCCGCACCGCCCGGCGCGGCGCTGGAGGGCGCCAGGGGGCGCATGTGGCCGCCGAGCCGGCCGCTCATGGGCGTCGTCGCGGAGCGCCGACGGTCATGCCGCCATGAGCCCCGTCCCGTCCATCCAGTGCAGGTCCACGTTAAAGTGGCACAGGACGTCGCGCCCTAGCACCGCTCCGGCGCGCAGGCCGCCAACGGCGAGGCGCGTGTCAATTGCGTAGACCTTTCTGCTCCCAGACTTTGTGCCAAGCGTGACCGTGCCATGGTATGATCTTGTCTCAATCCCCGCATGGTTTTTCCCATGAACGCACAAAAATTTTTGCGCTTCTCCAGTTGGCTCCAGTTGGCTCCAGCTTGGCTTGGCTGAGCGTATCCGTGGTCACATACGTGACGGAGGCACCAGAGTCAACAATGCCCAGGGTTTCCAGCCGGTTCTTCCCCCCAATCACGCAGTCTGCCAGGTACACCCCGTTTCGCAGGTGGAGACGGAGCGCCATGGTCAGCACCCAAGGCACGGGTCGTACATGCGCAAAAAGAACGGCCGACCCGGGTGAGAAGCGTGAGCCTTGGCGATGGCCTCGTCGTCGTCCTTTCCCACAAACACGTCGCCGCCGCACACGGCTATGAACATGTCTGGGTACCTCGCTAGCAGCTCGTCGGCACGATCCAGAAAGATACTCTTTTGCCTTGCAAGATCCTCCTCAAACGCGTCGTCCCCCGCGCCCGCTGCGCGGTCAGGAGTGTCGGGCGCGTCTGACATGTCCGGCACCCTGCGGCACGCGCGCAAAAAGAACGGCCGGCCCGGGTGGGCCGCCTGTGCCCGCGACACGGCCTCGCCGTCGCTGCCGCCAACAAACACCTCCTCCCCGCACACTACAATGGATTCGTCCGGGTGCGCCGCGAGCAGCTCGGCCTCGCGCCCCCGATAAATCGCCTCCTGCCTGTCCAGGTACCCCGGGTCAGGCTCTCCGCCCCTTGGCACGCCCCGCAGCCCCTGCGCCGCCATGCCGGGCGGCGAAATATGGCCTTATTTAAGTCCGGGCGCCGCAGGGGGGCATGCCGCGCCGCAGCGCGCGGCGCATGGAGGTTTGGGCGCGGGCGGCGGGATGTTCCGGCCCCAACGCGTGCCAGGCGCCACAGGCGCCCGGCGCCCCGCGCCGGCGCCGACAGGCGGGAGCCGGCGGGCGCGGGCGGCGCGCCCGGCCAGGCACAAGCGGGCCCGGGGAGCCGCGCGCCGGCGCCGTGGCGGGCGCTCATGCTCACGAGAAAAAGCCTTTGGGGGTTCTTGCCCATCTTGTTTACACAAGCGCCATCCAGCATGCGTCACGCCTTGCTGATATGCAGCCCAAGGTGGGTTATAGGCCACCCGAGGTTCGGCGTTTGCCCAAGAACTTTTGCTCGTAGGTATAGTCCCGCTCATGCCCGGCTTTCAAGCACCCCTTTTCCGTCGAGCCATCCAAGGTTTACGTTAAAGTTGCACACATATAGAGGTAGATCAGCCTGTCGGGATACGCCTCGTCGGCCCTGGCCACGGCCTTGCCAGAGTCCCTGTCCGCAAACACGTCCCCGCCGCACACGGCAATGGCCATGCCGGGGTGGCGCGCCAGCAGCTCTTCCCGCCTCTCCCTGAAAATCTCCCTTTGCCTCTGGAGATCCCTCTCTGCCTCTGGATCTTCCCGCCTGTGCCCGCCGGCCTGCCGAATCTCCTCCTGCGTCGCCACGCGGCGCGGCTCCGAGCCCATGTATTTAATCCGTGCTTCCAGGGCCAGGCGGCCAGGCGATCCCAAAACCGTGTCCTGCGACCACCGCGCTGCCCGTCAGGCCTCTGGCCTGCCGGCGGGGCCGCGGGCGCCAGCTCGCGGTGATGCCGGCGGGCAAAAGCCCGCGCCCCGATCCGTGGCCTTTTTTCGCGCGCCTGCGAGCCAAAACGCCGCAAAACGCGGGATGGGCTTGCGCTGGCGGGAACGCCCCGCCGGGCTCGCCGGCGCGGCGGCGCCGGCGCCCGGGGCCGGCCCGCCCTCACGCCCTCGCGGCCCTGGCCGCAAACCCGACGATCGCCGCCGGCACGTCGGCCTGCCCCGTGCTCGCCATGCCCCTAAACTCCACGGTGCTGTTTACCTCGTGGACGACAATCCCGCGCCGCCTGTCCTCCATCATGTCGACGCCGAGGACGCCGCCGCCGACGGCGTCAGACGCCCTGGCCGCGAGCTCGGCGATCTCGGGGGTGAGCTCGCATGCCCTCGGCGCTGCGCCGGCGGCGACGTTTGTCCGGAACCCGGACGACTCTCGGTACATCGCCGCGACGGCCTCGCCGCCGACGGTAATCACGCGAATGTCGCGCGGCGGGCGCTCGACGCGCTCCTGCAAATAGTAGAGGCGGTCGTGCGGCGAGTCCGTCACCGACCTGGACTCGACTATCGCGTCAAGCGTGTCGCGGTCGCCGACGCTCATCACGCCCCTGCCCCAGCTCCCCACGAGCGGCTTTATGACGAGCGGGTACCCCTCGCGCTCGAGGCACGCCGCGGCCCCCTCGGCCGAGAGCGCAAAGTGCGTGCGCGGCGTGGGCACGCCGGCCTTTTGCAGCAGCAGCGTCATGAACATCTTGTTGCCGCAGCGCGCAAAGGCGTCCAGGGCGTTTATCGCCGGCACGCCGGCAAACTCGGCGAGGGCCGCGACGCACGCGCCCCTGTGGTGGCTCACGCACCTGACCAGCACGGCGTCGCCGAGGCCCATCGAGGCCGCCGTGGCGGCGGTCCCGGCCTCGATCGACTTTGCGTCGACCGTGGCCGCCTCGTGGCCCAGCGCCCTGGCGCTGGCGGCGAGCATCTTTTCCTCCACGCGCAGGCGGTCGTAGGCTATGGCGATCCTGACCATCACTGGCCCCAGTCTTCGCCGACCTTTTCGGCCCTCTTGAGCTCCACGTCGGAGCCGCTCTTGGAGACCTCATAGTCGGACCCGCAGTCGGGGCACGTGACGAGCTCGCCGGCCATGGCGTCAGGTGGGACGTCGAGTCCCGCGTCGCACTCGGGGCACTTCACGGCGCGCCGCGCCGGATCCATCCAATTTAACCGCTTCTGTGGACTGGAGGCCCCAGAGCTCGACAAAGCCCGTCGCCCGCGGCTGCTCAAAGGTCGAGCCGCGGCCGTACGTCGCGGCCCTGGCGCTGTAGAGCGAGCGCGGCGAGGACCTCCCCACCACCCTCGCCGAGCCGCCCTGCAGGCGGAGGCGCACGGCCCCCGTGACCGGCGCCTGCGAGCGCTCGATGTACGCCTCGAGGCTCGCGCGCAGCGGGTCCTCCCAGAGGCCAGAGTAGGCCAGCTGCGCCCACTCGGCGTCGACGGCCCCCTTGAAGCGCGTCTCGTGCTTTGTGTGGACCGCCTTCTCGAGGTCGGCATGGGCCTCGATGAGGCATGTCGCCGCGGGCGCCTCGTAGACCTCGCGCGACTTTATCCCGACGACCCTGTCCTCGACGTGGTCGACGATCCCGACGCCGGCGGCGCCGGCGACCCTGTTGAGGCGCTCTATTATGGCCCGCGCGCGCATCCTCCTCCCGTCAAGCGAGGCGGGCACGCCGCGCTCAAAGCCGACCGTGACGTGGACGGGGCGGGCCGGCGGCCTCGTGCTCACCCACTCAAAGGCGTCAGGCGGCGGCTCGGCGGCGGCGTCCTCGAGCGGGCCGCCCTCTATGGCGCGGCCCCAGAGGTTCTGGTCGACGCTGTACTTTTTTGCGACGCGCTCTATCCTCACGCCGTGGCGCCTGGCGTACTCTAGCTCTGTCGGCCGGTCAAGGTCCATGTCGCGTATGGGCGCGACTATGGGGAGGCCCGAGAGGGCGCGCATGGTGACGTCAAAGCGCACCTGGTCGTTGCCCTTGCCCGAGCACCCGTGGGCGAGGGCCGTCGCGCGCTCCCTCCTTGCCACCTCGACGACCTTTTTGGCGATGAGGGGCCTGGCCAGGGCCGTGGCGAGGCTGTACTTTGACTCGTACAGCGCGTTGGCCTTTATGGCCATGAGCACATAGCCGCGCACAAACTCGTCGCGCGCGTCTATCGTGTGGTGCCGGCTCACGCCGAGCGCGCGCGCGCGCCGCGCCGTCGCCGCGGCGCTGCCGCCCTGGCCGACGTCGACTGTCACCGTGACCACATCCATGCCGCGCTCCTCCTGCAGGTACTTGACGACGACTGACGTGTCAAGCCCGCCGGAGAACGCGAGGACCGCCCTGCCCGCCAACGGCGCGGCGCGCGCGCGTGCGCGGATTTATCTATTGCGAGGCGGCGCGCGCGCGTGCGCGCCGGTAAAAAACCTATATAGGCGGGGCTCGCGCGGGGCTCCCGATGGGCCGCAAGGTCAGGATATTCGACACGACGCTGCGCGACGGCGAGCAGACGCCGCGCGTGGCCTTCTCGCCGGCCCAAAAGGCCGAGATCGCCGCGGCCCTGGACTCGCTTGGCGTCGACGCGATCGAGGCGGGCTTTCCGGTCGTCTCGGCCGGCGAGCACGAGGCCGTCTCGGCGATCGCCGCCGCGGGCCTCGCCGCCGACGTCTACGGCCTGGCGCGCTCGACGCGCAGGGACGTCGACGCCATAGTCGACGCGGGCCTCTCCTTTGTGCACACGTTCATCGCGACCTCGTCGATCCACGCAAGGGACAAGCTCGGCATGTCCGAGGAGGCCATACTCGGCGCGGCGATCGACGCAGTAGAGTACGCAAAGTCGCGCGGCCTCGGCGTAGAGTTCTCCGCCGAGGACGCGACGCGCTCGGACCGCGCCTACCTGCGCCGCGTCTACTCGGCGGCCGCCAGCGCCGGCGCGGACAGGGTAAACATACCGGACACGACGGGCTACTCTACGCCCGAGCACATGGCCGGCCTCGTGCGCGAGGTCGCGGCGGCCGCGCGCGTGCCGGTCAGCGTCCACTGCCACAACGACTTTGGCCTGGCCACGGCAAACACGCTGGCCGGCATCGCCGCCGGCGCGGCGTCGGCCCACGTCACGGTCAACGGGATCGGCGAGCGCGCGGGCAACGCCGCGCTCGAGGAGGTCGTCGCGGCGCTCGAGTTTTTGGACCCAGAGGCGACGGGATCCGGCGGCCGCCCGCGCTCCAGGCCCAGGGGCGCGACGCGCATAAGGACGCGGCGCATACACGACGTCTCGCTCCTCGTCTCGCGCATGGCGAGGGTCCAGGTCCAGCACAACAAGGCGATCGTCGGCGAGAACGCCTTTGGCCACGAGTCGGGCATCCACACGCACGGCATCGTCAAGAACCCGCTCACCTACGAGTCCCTCGACCCGCGCCTCGTCGGGCGCAGGCGGTGGTTCGCCGCCGGCAAGCACGCCGGCACGCACGGCGTGGAGAGGACGCTTGCGGGGTACGGCCTCTCGCCGTCTGCCCCCGAGCTCGCAGCGATACTCGAGAGGGTAAAGGCCCTCGGCGACTCGGGGGCGAACGTGTCGGACATGCAGGTCGTCACGATGGCCGCCGAGGCGATGGGCCGCGAGCCGCCGCGCAGGATGGTCCGCCTGCGCGAGCTGGACGTGTCGACGAGCGCGGGCCAGACGCCGCACGCGTACGTCAAGCTCGCCATAGGCGACGCCGACCACGGCGCGACGGCGTCAGGCGTGGGCCCCGTCGACGCCTCGCTCGCGGCGATACAGGAGATCGTCGGCGGGATATACGAGACGCGCATAGCCGACTATGCGATAAACGCCGTGTCCGGCGGCTCGGACGCGCTCTGCGAGGTGACCGTCAAGGTCGAGGACGCGCGCGGCAACGCCGCGCGCGCGAGGTCCGTCGGCGAGGACATTGTCGTGACTAGCGTGCAGGCCGTGATAGACGGGATCAACGAGATCGCGCTGCGGCGCGGCGCCGAGCGGGCCGCGGCCCCGCGGCGCGCCAAGGGGCGGGCCCGCGCCTAGCGGCGGGGGCGGCGCGGGCGTGATCAGGATAGACGAGGGGCGCATCAGGGAGGTCATACGGCAGAGGCGCCCGTCGTCCGTCGCGCTCAACGGGCCGGACGGCATGCTGCCGCAGGTCCAGGGGGCCGCCGCGGCAGTCGAGCGCGAGTTTGGCATACCCGCCTACGTGCTCGCCGACACGACGTGGGGGTCGTGCGACGTGAACCAGGCAGGCGCCGAGGCGCTCGGGGCCGGCGTGCTCTTCAACATTGGCCACACGATATCGATGGGGGGGCTCGGCGGCGGCTATGTCGTGATGGTCGACGCCTTTGACGACATAAAGTTTGGGCGCGTCGCCGCAGACTGCGCGAGGATGCTCTCGGGCAGGGTCGCCTCGCTGGTGACCGACAGCCAGCACCTCCCGCAGGTGGGCGCGGTCCGCGAGGCACTCGAGGCAGGCGGCGTGCGCGTGATCGTCGGCGCCGGCGGCGGCCAGCTAAACGACGCGCAGGTCTTTGGGTGCGAGTTTTACCCCGCCGCCAAGGCCGCCGCCGGGGGCGCCGAGGCCAACGTGTTTATGGGACAGAGCTCGTTCCACGCCGCCGGCGTGGCGATCTCGACTAGCCTGCCGACGTACGCGCTGGACCCCTACTTTGGCGAGGTCCGCGACGTGACTGCCCTCGCGCAAAAGATGCAGAGGCGCGCGATGGCTGCGGTGTACGCGGCGGCCGGCGCGCGCACGTTTGGCGTGATCGTGGGCCTCAAGGAGGGCCAGCTCTCGCGCGTCACGGCCCTGCGCCTGCGCCGCGAGATAGAGGCCGAGGGCAGGGAGGTCCGCCTGTTCGCGATGTCGAGCATAACGGCCGACCGCCTCGAGTCGCTCACGGGGATTGACGCGTTTGTCCAGTCGGCGTGCCCGAGGATATCGACTGACAACCCGTTCCGCAGGCCAGTCCTCTCGGTCCCGCAGGCCGACGCGCTCCTGCGGGTGATCCGCGGCGAGGAACCCGGCGAGTTTTTGCGCGCGCCGCACTGGCTGTAGGGGCGCCGCCGAGGCCGGCGGAGCGATGGGGCGGGGTTGCGGCTCGCGCGGACGCTTTGAGGACACGGTGCGGGCGGGTCGAGCGGCGCCGCCGCCGCGGGGGGCACGGCGCTCTCATTGTACTGTTAAATATGGGCCTGGTGCCGCCCCGCGCATGGCGCGCAGTCGCTCGCGCGTGAGGAGGGGAGCGCGCGTGGCGCTCGCCGCCTTCGGCCAGGCGCCAGGCGAGGACGAGTGGTACCCACGGCACGACCCCGCAAGGGAGGTCACTGCGGCCGGCACCGCCCAGACCAGGGCCGTGAGGGAGGCCGAGCTGCTGGTCGGGGCTAGCACGGAGGACACGTGGCGCGAGCTGGCCGTTATGCGGAGGATCGGGGCGGTAGCTTCTGCAAGGCGCATCCTGGCCGCGGTCGCGGCGCTGGACACTGCCCTCATGTACCATGGAAGCCTAGACGAGGCAGCAGAGGCAGCCGCCAGCGGATGCGCCCAGGACGATCCGGGCAGGCCAAGAAAAATCGTTGGGGCCCAGTGGGATCTAGTGCGCAGCGCAGGGCCCGGCGCAATAATTGCGGCGAGGAGGGTCACGGCGCGCACGCGCGCCTTCAACGCGCTTATGGCCGAGTGGGCAAACGCGGCCGACGAGTACTGGAGGGACGGGAGCGCCGCGGAGGCCGCGGAGGCGAAAAAGTTTGTCCGGAGGGGCGGCGACCAGTACGGGTTTACCGGGGTGACCGTCGATCCCGATCTCGCGCAGCACGCAAAAAACCAGGTCAAGATGTCCATAAGGCGGCATGCCGTGCTGTCCTCGGCGCATCCCGTGGAGTACTATGTTTTTCGCGCGCGCCTAAGCAGCGATCGCGAGGAGATCGACTCGCCAAAGGTTGCCGTGAACGCCCGCGAATGCGAGGTGCGCCTGCCCGACGGCGCGCTCGTAGACCCTGGCGGAATCCACGTCGTCGCGCGCAAGAGCATGGTGAATCCAGGTGTCCAGGTGGGCCTGGAGCGCCTTGGGAGGCTTGGTGTGAGCGTGGTTGTTGATGAAGGCTTATAGCACCCCCGCGAGCGGCGCGGCACCGATGAGGCGCGAGAGGCGGGCGCGCGCGGAGGCCGTGGGCGCACGCAGGGCAGCGCGGGCCGGCACGGGGGCTCCTGCTGACGCAGTAAGGGCCCTGGCCGACCACACCGGGGTGCGCACCGACGCGTGGGCGCACTCGGAGGCGTCCGCTGACGCCGTCAAGGCCCTGGCAGACCGCATGGGGATTCCCGTAAGCGTGTGGCCCGTCTCCGGGACGCGCCCGGGGGCAGAGTGGGAGGCGCACGCCGACAGGCACGCCCGCGAGGACGAGCGCCAGTGTCGCCTGCGCGAGGAGCTGCGCGAGGAGGAGGGGCGCAACGGCAAGAGCCGCCGCGCCTCCGAGCTGCGCGCCGAGCTGAACAGCGGGGAGAGGGCGCGCAGCCGCGCCCGCCGTGCCATAGTTGAAAAGGTCGTGCAAGCCGGCCGCGATCCATCACGGCGTGGGGAGCTCTTTGCGGCGGTGCGCGGCATGCTCAGCCAGTCGATCTACCACTGCTATGACGCCGAGCATGTCGTGCGCATGGTCACGGTGCTGCTGGACGCAGGCCGGTCCCTGTCCACGGCGGAGGTGTCGGAGCGGGAGCGCGGCAGGTGGGGAGAGGGGGCCACCGAGGGCGCGCTGTACGCCGCACAGTACGCCGGGG
>RKSK01000049.1 GCA_007570915.1 Cenarchaeum sp. | reverse complement strand
GGGCGGCGCCGGGTCGGGCGACAGTGGCGGCGTCGGCGCGCGGGAGCGGTGCCGGCGGGCAGCGAGCCATGAGACGGGACGGGGGGTGGACGCGGCGGGCTCGGCGCTGGCGGGCGGCGCGGGGGTGTGGGCGGAGGGCCCGGGCGGGGGGGGCCGCTGCCGTGACTGTGGCGTGGTGGGGCGCGGGGGGGTGGGGCGGGTTCGTGGCGCAGAGCCGCACGGCGGCGCGAAGCATGGATAGCGCGGTAGCCTCCTAAGTTACAGGTCGAGGGATCGAAGCCCTCCGAACCCGCTACAATCCGGCGAGGGCGACCTCGTACCCCGCCTCGACGATGCTCCACGCCGACTCTACGGTCACCGTGCCGGCCGCGTCGTACGACGCGACGGCGCCGGCGACGACAGCGTCGTAGATCGCCGCGTTGGCGTCGGTCCGGACAATGTACGCGATGGACTTGAGCGGGATCGTGTCGCCCGTCGTGAACACGACCCTGCCGGGCATGGCCACGTCGACAGTCGAGTACTCGCCGCTCACGACGGCCTCGCCGCCGGCCGTGACGTCGTACGTGACGCTCGGTATCGTGAGCGTCGTGTCCGACGGGTTGTGGACCTCGAGCGTGACGGCCAGGCGCGCGCGGCCGGCGACCGAGTCGACCTCCTCGACCCCGAGCGTGCCCGAGACGACCTCGACGCTCGCGAGGGCCTCGTTGTCGAGGCTCGCATAGTAGACGATCGCCGCCATGAGGGCGAGCATGCCGCCGATCGCCGCAAAGACGGTCATCCTGCTCTGCAGCTTCACGCGCGCGCGTCCGCACCGGCGTGTAAAAAAGGCTTGCGCGCTGGCCTCGGCGAGGCGCGACCCTCGGGCCTGCCCCCCGCGCCGCCCCTAGGTATAAATGGCAAGGCCCGCGCCGCGCCGGACGGCAAGAGATCATGGAGTACCTAGTCATGCTGCCCGGCCCGACCAACGTGCCCGACCGCGTCATGCGCGCAATGCACGCGCCCATGATAAACCACCGCAGCGACGACTTTGTAGGGCTCTACGAGAGGTGCGTAGAGTCGACGAAAAGGGTCTTTTGCACGTCCGGCGACGCCGTCTGCCTCTCGGCGTCGGGGACCGGCGCAGTCGAGGCCGGCGTCGTCAACGTCGTCCAAAAGGGCGACAAGGTCATCATTCCCGTAAACGGCGAGTTTAGCGGGAGGCTCGCGCAGATGATAGAGTGGGCCGGAGGCGACGTCGTGAAGGTCGAGACGCCGCCCGGCCGCAGCGCGACGCTAGACGAGATAAGGGAGGCCTTTGACAACAACCCGGACACGAGGGCGTTCTACTGCGTCTGGAACGAGACGTCGACCGGGACCATGATAAAGTACCTCGACCGCATAAAGGACCTCACGTCAAGGAACGACGCGATGTACATCGTCGACGGCGTCTCCATCGTCGGCGGCGAGGAGCTGCAGATGGACAAGTGGGGCGTCGACGTGGCCATGACGGGGTCGCAAAAGGCCCTTGCCGCGCCGCCGGGGATATCGCCCATCTGCGTGAGCGCGCGCGCAAAAAGGCACATGGTCGCGAACCCGCCGCGGTCCATGTACTTTAACCTCGCGCGCTACTTCAAGTACTACGAGGAGGCCCGCCACACGCCGTTCACGCCGGCCCTCCCCCTGCTGTACGCGTACAGGGAGGCCCTCGAGATCATACTCGAGGAGGGCCTCGAGGCGCGCATCGAGCGCCACAGGGCGTGCTCGAGGGCCCTCTACGCCGGCCTAGGCGCGATCGGCCTCTCGCCGTTCGCCGAGGTGGACTCGCGCTCGACGGTAGTCATCGCGCTAAACTACCTCGACGGCCTCGAGGACGCGAGGTTTCGCGGCACGCTCGCCTCGAGGTTTCGCGTGCTCGTCGCCGGCGGGTTTGGCGACCTCAAGGGCAGCGTCTTTCGCGTGGGGTGCATGGGCGAGGTCGGCCGCTACCACGTGATGAGGACAATCTCGGCGATCTCCTCGACGCTTGCGATGATGGGCCACGCCACGGACACGCAGGCCGGGCTGGAGGCCGCCGAGTCCGAGCTGCGCGGGCTCGGGTAGGGGCCGCCGCGCTCCCCGCCCCGCCGCCGGCGGCCGGGCGCCATCTAGATCCTGCGGCTCTGCGCCAACGGCACGGGGTCGGGGCGCGCCTGC
This sequence comes from Cenarchaeum sp., assembly GCA_007570915.1. Taxonomy (GTDB): domain Archaea; phylum Thermoproteota; class Nitrososphaeria; order Nitrososphaerales; family Nitrosopumilaceae; genus JAHRAL01. The sequence goes on along the minus strand of RKSK01000049.1, from coordinate 1,277 downwards.
CGCGCCCGGCGATCGCCTGCCGCGGCCAAAAGGCGCCATATGCGGCAACGCCGCCCCGCGGCGCCGCCCTTGCGCGCCACGGGCTCCCGCATTTCGCACACTGCTCCTGCGCCGCACCGCCCGGGGCGCGCGCCACTAGAGCGGCCTGTGCCGCGCCGGCCTGCCGACAGATCACTTTAATGGCGGCACGGCCGGCGCCCGGGCGATGGCAGCACGCGATCGCCGCGATCCGGCCCGCAACCACGGAACGCCGGCGCGAGGGCGGGGGGCGGGCATGACCGGCGCGGGGATCCCGGGCGTCACGCCGGGTCGGGCCGACCTGTTGCGCCAGGCGCCCCGGGCATCCAGCGTGGGCAGGCTCTGGCCTCTCTATGCGGACAGCTCTGGCAACCCGCGAAGGCGCGAGGGCCCTGACGCCTACTATACACTGGGGTGCCTGACGGGCCGGCCCGGGGCGCTGGCCCGGCTCGCAGACATGGTGTACGCCCTCAAGCTCGGGCTCGTGCCAGAACGGGATCCCAACACGTGGGAGGTCCACAGCGTCCGCATCACGCACGGCCACAAGTACTATCCGCTGCGCCCGCGCACCAGGGCCAGGAGGCTTGCCGTGTTTAGGGCGTTTGTCAGGCTGATATGCGAGTCTGACGTGGCGCTTTTTGGGGTAGCGATCGGCAACAGGGAGATCTATGGGGAGTTTGGCCTGGACGCCAACATCATGGACAGGGCCTGGACGTTTCTGCTGGAGCGCTTTGAGCTTTTTTTGCGCTACCAGGGAGCGGACAGCACGGGACGCGTGGTGTCAGACAAGGCCGGGGGAGCGGACATGCAGCACATACACGCGCTCGTCTCCAGCTCTGTGCGCCTGCGAAACCCCATATCGGGCGTCCGCACGTCCCGGATTGCCGGCATAGAGTTTGTGGACTCTTTTGACAGCCTCATGGTTCAGGTGGCCGACGTCATAGCCTATGTCATCAGCCGCCACATCAACGGCGACGAGGGCTTTGGGGAGATGGCCAGGCTTCTCTTGGCAAAGATGTGGGTCAGCGGGGACGGCAGGCAGCGGGGCTGGAAGACAGATGGGATTGGGGCGGGTGCGGCAGTCTAACTTCAGCTATCCCTGCCGCCCCTAGGGCCGCCACGATTTGCAGCCTTGCGGGGCAGGCGCGGGGGCGGGCCTATTAAGTGATTCCCGGCTCCCCGCGCGCAGGAGCCCGGGCCGGGATTGGGGCGGGTGCGGCAGTCTAACTTCAGCTATCCCTGCCGCCCCTAGGGCCGCC
>RKSK01000131.1 GCA_007570915.1 Cenarchaeum sp. | reverse complement strand
CCGACGCGCTGGCCGCCAAACTTGACGCTGCGCCCCCAGACCATCGCGTACCTGAACTTGCGCCTCATGGTGCGGTGGAGCTTGTCGCACACGCCCCCGACCGTGTCGCCCCCCCTCATTATGAGCGGCTCCTCATAGTCGGTCTTGCCGCCCTTTGGCCTCATGTATATCCGGATAAAGCCGAGCTCGTCGTATATGCGGTCCCTGAGCGCGGCGACGCCGGTGCCCGTGTCCGCGGACACCTCGACGTGGCCCGGCCTCAGCCTCTTGCGCATGTCCGCGAGGAACCCCTCGTCAACGAGGTCGATCTTGTTGACGACGGTGAGCGACCTCGCGTAGGTCCTGTTGCCGGCGAGCCTGTCTACGACCTGGTCGGACGTGACGTCCTCCCTTATGACGACGCGAGCGCTGCTGATGCCGTACACGTGGAGGACGTCAGATATCATGCGGTCTGTGGTCCTTGTGAGGGGCACCTGCTTTGCGACTGCTATACCGCCGCTGCTCGTCTTTTCTATCGTGATGTCCGGGGGGCGCTGGTTTAGCCTGATGCCGACGTTGCCGAGCTCGCCGACGAGGACGCCCTCGTGGTACGGCTGGAAGACGTCTAGCACCAGCAGCACAAGGTCGGCGTTTCGCGCGACGGCGAGCATTCGCTTTCCCATCCCGCGCCCCGTCGACGCGCCCTTTATTATCCCGGGCAGGTCGAGGACCTGTATGCGCGCCCCCTTGTGCTCCATCATGCCCGGGACCACGGTGAGCGTCGTGAACTGGAACGCGCCGACCGTGGACTTTGCGCCCGTGAGCGCGTTTAGCAGCGTCGACTTGCCGACGCTTGGCAGGCCGATAAACACGACGGTCGCGTCGCCGGTCCGCCTTACGTCAAAGCCCTCGGAGTCCTGCGAGCCCCCCCTCGAGGCGTCCTCCTGCTCGCGCCTCAGCTTGGCGATCTTTGCGCGCAGCAGCCCGAGGTGGTGCTCGGTGGCCTTGTTGATCTGCGTCCTGGCCATCTCGTCCTGTATGGCCTTGATCTTCTCGGGTATCCCCACGGCGCGCGAGGCGCATGGCTATTCTTAATATTGTTGCCGCGGGGCGCGCGCGCCGAGTTGGGCGGGACCTGGGCACGGCACGCGGGGGCGGCGCGCGGGCGGGGGCGCCGGCGGGCATGACGCTTGACGCGCTGGCCGCCGAGGCCAGGCGCTCCATGGGCGCGGCCCTCTCCTCGCTTGGCCTGGGGGCGCCCGACTATGGCGTGGAGCCCTCGGCGAGGCCGGGGTTTGGCGACGTCTCCTCCAACGCCGCCTTTCTGCTCGCGCGCCAGGCCGGGCGCCCCCCCGCCGCGATCGCCTCTGACATTGCGCGCGCGTGCCCCGCGGGGCGCCTCGTCGAGCGCGTCGAGGCCCACGCGTCGGGCCACGTCAACTTTTTCGCCGACGCCGCCGCGCTGGCGCGCGAGACGGTAACGTCGGCCCTGCGCAAGGGGTACTGCACGGCGGACGTGGGGCGCGGTCGGCGCGCCACCGTGGAGCACACGAGCGTAAACCCAAACAAGGCCCTCCACATAGGCCACATGCGCAACGTCGCCCTCGGCGACGCCGTGGCGCGCATGCTCGCCGCGACGGGCCACGACGTGAGCACGCTCAACTATGTCGACGACTCTGGCCTGCAGGTGGCAAACCTCATGATCGGCTTTGACGAGCTCGGCTTTGCCGAGTCGCCCGGCGCGGGGCAAAAGTTTGACGCGTACTGTGGCGACACCGTGTACGTCGGGGCGATGGAGCGCATAGAGGCCGACGAGGGCCTCAGGCGGCGGGCCTCGGAGGTGCTGGCGCGCATAGAGCGGGGGGGCACCGAGGAGGCGCGCCGCGCCGAGCGGCTGACGCGGAGGATACTCGACGCGCAGCTCGAGACGTGCTGGCGCGTGGGCGCGCGGTACGACTGCCTCAACTTCGAGTCGCACATACTGCGCTCGGGCATGTGGGAGGGGATATTCGCGCGCCTCAGGGAGAGCGGGGCCGTGCGCCTCGAGGCGGCAGGCAAGAACGCCGGCTGCTGGACGGTCCCGGGCGAGGACGGCGAAGACGACAAGGTCCTCGTCAGGAGCGGCGGGACCGCGACATACATGGCAAAGGACATACCGTACGCCGCCTGGAAGCTGGGCCTCGTCGAGGACCCGTTTGGGTACGAGCCCCATGCCACGGCGCAGCCGGGCCGCGAGCTCGCATGCACGACGCTCGGCGGGCCGGCGGGGGGCGCGAGCAGGTTTGCCTCGCCGCGCGTGATCACGGTGATCGACTCGCGCCAGTCGCGGCTGCAGGGGATAATATCCTCGCTGCTGCGCAGGTTCTTTGGGGTGGGCGAGGGGGCGTACGTCCACCTGGCCTACGAGTCCGTCGCGCTGAGCGCCGAGACGGCGCGCGGCCTCGGGCTTGAGACCGGTGGCAGGGCAGCGCAAATGTCCGGCAGGCGCGGCCTCTATGTGGGCGCCGACTCTGTGCTCGACTCGCTCGCGGCCCGCGCCATGGAGGAGACCTCGAGGCGCAACGGGGGCGCGCCGGAGGCCGAGCTGCGACGCGTGGCCGAGCAGATCGCAGTCGGCGCGCTGCGCTACGAGATGGTCCGGCAGGACCTCGACAGGGCCGTGACGTTTGACCTCGCGCGCTCGCTGAGCCTGGAGGGCGACACGGCGGCGTACCTCCAGTACGCGCACGCGCGCGCCGTGCGCGTGCTGGAGCGGGCCGGAGGCGGCCACGGCGATGCCGACTATGGCGCCCTCGGCGGGCCGCACGAGCGCGCGCTTGTCATGGCCATAGGGTCGTTTGGCCCGGCGCTGCGCGGGGCCGCGTCTAGCCTGTCCCCCAAGACGCTTGCGCGCTACGCGCACGGCCTCGCCGTGGGGTTCAACTCGTTCTACGAGCACGTCAGGGTGACTGACGGCGAGGGGGGGGACGGCGCGACGGCCGCGCGCGTGGCGCTCGTGGCGGCGTTTCGCGCCACGATCGAGGGCACGGCGGGCATACTCGGGATACCCATGCCGGGCCGCATGTAGGCGAAATTGGTATATTACACCGCGCCGGCGCCCGCGCGCGCGGATGGCCAGGGCGGCAGCTGACGGGGGGGAGCGCGGGGCGCGGGCCGACCGCATATCCGGCGGCGACGACGTGCTATTCTACTATAACGGGACCAAAAAGTGGCTGGTGAGGGTGTCCGAGGGCGGCCAGCTCCACACGCACCTGGGCGTCCTCGAGCACCGCGAGGCGATCGGCAAGCGCTGGGGAAGCCGCCTGGTCACAAACAAGGACCGCTACGTCTACCTGCTGCGGCCGACCACGCACGACCACATTATGAAGCTGCAGCACGGCACGCAGATAGTCTACCCAAAGGACCTCGGCTACATCGCCGCGCGCGCGGGCCTGGCCGCGGGGCAGACCGTCGTGGAGATCGGCACGGGCAGCGGCGCGCTCACGAT
>RKSK01000004.1 GCA_007570915.1 Cenarchaeum sp. | reverse complement strand
GCGGCTGCCCTTGGCACCCCGCGCGCGCCTGCCCCGGTTGCGGCCCGCTCGCGCGCCGCGCCAACCCGCGGGTACTCGTCGTACGTCCTGCCCCGTATCTCGCGCCCGCCGGACTTTGGGCGTATGCCCCCCCACTGCTTGAAGAAGACCCTCACGCGCTGCCTCTTGCACTCCCTGATGAGGGCCATGACCCACTCCTCCCTGACGGCCCTGTACCCGCGGCCGCTCTCGCCGCCGATGATGGCCCAGTCTATGCCGGAGAGGTCAACGCCGACAATCGGGCCGAGGAGCGGCTCAAAGCTGACAAAGCGCACGGAGCAGCGGACCTCGCGCAGCCTGTCGATGCGGCCAACGGTGGACGCGCTCTCGACGCTGGTCCCCATCCAGATGTGCGACGGTATGGCGCGGCCGCGCTCCCTCTCAAACCTCCTCGAGAACGCCGCCATCCTGCGCGGCCTCTTTGTGAGGACCTGGTAGGTGTGCCAGTCGGCCTCCATCATCGTGCCAAAGCACCTCGTGACAAAGGGCCACGTGGCCTCCTCGTGGAAGAGATCCGACATCGAGTTCACGAATATGCGCCTCGGCCTCCTCCAGGAGAGCGGCAGGCCTACCTCGCCGTCGTGCTCGGTGAACCTAAACCCGCGCCTGTACTTTGCGACGCCCATGGCCCTCAGGCGAACCGAGAGGCGCTCGGCATAGCAGTTCTTGCAGCCCGACGAGACTGCGTCGCACCCCGTCGAGGGGTTCCACGTCGCCTCGGTCCACTCTATGGCCGATCCCGTTGCCATTGACGGGGCGGCGCGCCGCGCTCACATGTATAAACATTACCGTAGTTACGCGGTTAAATTATGGGGGTTTTAGGTATTGAATAAATAACCCCCTTGGGGCGCCTGCTGCCGGGTTGACCAACAAGTTCGACATGCCCCCGCACACCGAAGCAAAGCACAGCATACTGCGGCTTTACCTGGAGCGCTGGTTCCCAATCCTGAACAGCAAGTGGAGCGTCCTCGCCTACATTGACGGCTTTGCCGGCCCCGGGGTGTACCGCGACGGCGAGCCCGGATCGCCGATAATTGCCCTGAAGGCCGCCGGCAAGTACGCGGACAGGGCCGACTTTAGCCCGCGCTTTTGGTTCATCGAGCCGGATCCCGCCCGCCACGCGTCGCTGACAAGACAGGTCTCCAAGGCCGGGTCAGGGGGCAAGATCCGCGTCGAGGGAATACTGAAATCCACGTTTGAAGAGGCGTTCCCCGCAATCATCGAGGGCCTGCAGGACGAAGGCATGCCGCCGACCTTTGTGCTTGTGGACCCCAGCGGGTACTCGGGGGTCAAGATGGAGACGCTTGCCAGGTTTCTGGAAAACCCGAGCTGCGAGTTCATGTTTACGTTCATGGAGGGCTTTCTCAGGCGCTTTGTTGGCCTCCCAGAAGAGAGCCGAAAGCGGCAGCTCGACGAGCTGTTTGGGACAGACGAGTGGACAAAATCCCTTGATATGAGGGGGCCGGGGCAAATAAGGTTCTTTTTGGATCTCTACACGAGCCAGCTCAGGCGCCGCGGCGTCAAGCACACACAAACGTTCGAGATGTGCGACGAGAACGAGAAGACCATTTACCACCTCGTGTTTGCCACCAACAACAAGCGCGGCCTCGAGGTGATGAAGGAGGCGATGGTCAGGGTCGACCCAAAGTTCACGTTTCGCGTCTCTGACGCCATGGTGCCAGGCCAGACGCACCTGTTCAGCTTTGGGGGCAGCAGGGACTGGTACAAGCAAGCGGCCGGGCTCATATTTCGCGAGTATGCGGGAAGGAGATGCGTTCCTCTGGCTGAAATAGAGTGTTTTGTCATCACGGACACCCCATACGTGTACCGAAAGGGCATAATCAACCTCATGAAAAAGTCCGAGCAGGTTGCCAGCATCGATGCGTACGAGCCCACCATAAAGATGAAAGACGCCCTCAAGTTCCTGGTGACGTTCAAGGACGTCGACTCGGACTAGGCTGGCGCGCTGCCCCCGTGCGCATGCCCCCGCCCCTGGGGTCTGTGGCACCTCCGTCTCGGGCCTCACACGCCCAAGGCGAGGCGTACTGCGGAGTAGGCCTGATTTGGATCCAGGCGCAGCGCCGTCGCCCATTCCGCGGCTGCCTCCCGGCGGCGCCCCAGCCCCGCCAGGGCGCTTGCCCTGCCATTTCGCGCGTCCGCCCCTGTCGGGCCAATGCAGATCGCGAGCTCATTGGCTCGCAGCGCCTCTCCCAAGAGCCCAGGCGAGTGCAGAGCCGCCACCCTCACAACGTGCGCGTCGGCGCTGCTGCGTCCTGCCCTGGAACCATGTCGGCTTCTCCTAGCGCCTCCTTGCGCCGCCCAGTCACCAGCAGCAGGAATGCCCTGTTGCATCGCCTCATGACGCTCTTTGGATCTTCCCGGACGGCGCGGGTAGACCCGTCGCGCATGGCCACGATCTCCTCCTCTGTCGCGCTGTCTGGCAGGAGCACCTGCTCATCATATGCCCGCGTGCACAAGTCCGCCCCCCGCTTCGCGGCGTCCCGGACCGCGTCCGGCGATCCGGGGCCCGCTCGGCTGACCAGGTCTTCCCGACCACGCGCGTATGTTGATCACCGCGCCTTCCGCGCGCGGCATGGGCAGGCGCAAGGGGGAGGATCCCCGCGTGGCGCTGCGGGACAGGGGGGCGAGCGAGGCCCTCAGGAAGCTCGCCGTGCGCCTGGTCCCGGACAAGGGCTTGGAGCCCGCGGAGGCCGCGGACCTGCCGGGCCGCGGCGCGGGCTGGGCCCGCGCGTCGGCCGCGCGGCGCGCGGCCCTGCGCCGCCGGCGCCGGGTCGCGCAGGCACGCCGCCGCCGGGCTCGAGGACTTTATGGTCGCCGGCGGGTCCGCGGCGCGGCGGGGCGCGGCCAGCCCGCACATGGCCCTGAACGTCGGCGGGCCCGGGACGCCATTCGGGGCCCTTGGGCGAAAGGTGGCCCCGCCCGGGGCCGCGGCCGCCGCCGGCGGGGGCACGCCGTGCCCTGCCCCCCGGGGGCGCCGGGGAGGGGAGATCTTGAGGCCCAGGGGGCGCCGCGGGCGGATCGGGGCATGATTTCGGGGCAGTACGGCGTCTTGAACCTGCGCATAGGCTTAAACCGCGTGCGTCCCGCGCCCATAGCCATGGCGCTCCTAGCGCAAGCCGCCTGTCTCGCCGCGATCGCGCTTGCCTGCGCGCCGCCCGCCCACGGCGAGTTCGAGCTGGGCGGCGTCGAGCACGCTCCGTGGATTGCCCCCGCGGCGTTTCTGTTCGCGGGGTTCCTCTACTCTGTCTCCAACTGGTGCCTGGACTCGCCGCACAAAATCGGCGATCCGGGGTTTGGGCTGAGGCGGCTCATAAAGCCCGGCACAGGCGGGATCCACAGATCCCAAATGTGGGGACCCGGTAGCCGCCTAGGGCGGCGGCTTCCTCGGCGGCCTCAGCCACGGCTGGACGCCAAACTCGTTGCAG
>RKSK01000033.1 GCA_007570915.1 Cenarchaeum sp. | reverse complement strand
CGGCGACGAGACGGCGACGGGCGCGATCGCCGTGCCGGCGACGTGGGAGATGCCCGACGGCGAGCTCGAGTTTAGCATCGACGCGGCCGACAAGGCGACGCCCACGGCAAACTCGGCCACCTTTGGGCCGGCCGACCTGACGCCCAGGGACAGCCCCGTGCCCGTCATGGTCGACGTCAACGTGCCGACGATAGAGTCGGTCCTGCTCGTCTCCTCGTCGAGGATACAGCTCGCCTTCTCGGAGGCAGTCATGGGCACGGGCATGGTCAGGGCGGCCCCCGGCCACGGCGCGGCAGACTCTGCGCTCACCTCGGCGACCGCCGCGCCGCTCCTCGTGAGGGCGGGCCACGACGCAGTCGCCGACCTCGCGCTGGCCGCCGGCGAGTACACGGTCCGCATCGAGGACACGGTGACGGACATTGCCGGCAACGCGTTTGCCGACACGGACGTCACGATAGCGGACCCCGCCGACGGCTACACCGGCAACACGCTCGTGATACCGCCAGACGGCGCGCTCGACCTGACGATAGTGCCGCCGACCGAGCGCGGCCGGCCCGTGGGCCCCGTCAGGGTGCTTGTCGACGACATTGTCGCCGCGGACTCTGTCTTTGACGGCACGGTCACCGTCGAGTTTGGCGCCGCGAGCCTCACGATATACGCCGGCACGGCGGTCCAGGACCTCGGGCCGACCGACGAGGCGGTGCCCGGCGAGGAGCCCTTCACGGCCGGCACGCTGCTCGTCGACCTCGCAAGGCGCCTGGCCGGCGTGACGTACACGGGAGCCGCCGACGCCGACGAGTCCGCGCAGGCGGCCAACGCGCGCGCCGCCGGCGCGATAGCGTCGAGCGAGCCGCACGCGATGGTCCTCGTCGGCAAGAGGTCAGACGCCGAGCCCGTCCTCTTCTCGGCGCCCGTCGCGATCAGGATCGAGGGCGCCGCGCGCGCGGACCACGCGTTCTACATGGTCACGGACGCCGCCGACGCCAACAACAGGGTCGTCCGCTCGATACCGACTTGCGAGGGGGCCGGCCACGACGACGCCGACGCGACGGAGGCGGGCCGGCCCGCGCTTCCGGACAACTCGCCGTCGGCCGAGACGGCCGAGTGCACGGTGACGTCCGGCGACGACCTCGTCATCTGGACCAACCACTTCACCCACTTTGGCGCCTCCTCGCAGGGGATAAGGGCCGGCGGCGGCGACTGCGACGACTGCACGCCGCCGACGCTCGGCGTCGACAGCACGGGCGTGAGGAGGGTGACGGGAGGCTTCACGTACAACGGCGACACGATAGACGCTGAGTACTATTACACGCCGCTGCCGCTCATAACGGTCGAGACGGGCGCCGAGAACGTCGCGGTCCTCAAGGTGTTCGAGGACTCGGGGGCCCGCAGCGTGCGCCACGTGGGCCTGGGCTTTGGGCTGTCGCGCGGGCAGCACTTTGCCGAGTCGAGCGCCGAGATTCGCGTCAGCCTGCCCTTCAGGGGCAACGCGACGGTCGCGCTAGACGACCCAGCCGGCGCGATCGACCCCGGCACGCTGCGCGCCGAGTCGGAGATCGGCGAGTGCATGCCCGGCTCGGCCGCCGAGTGCCGCATAGTCACGATACACCACACCTTCCGCGAGCCGCTCGACTTTAACGTCGTCTCGACCATAGTCTGGGACGACAGGCGCAACGCGTGGCAGAACTTTTTCAACCACGGCGTCCATGTCACCGGCGAGTCGCTCAACCCGAGCCACGGCATCGAGGTCAACGGCGGGGCCCTCACGCTCTACCCGCTGATCGCCGGGCAGGTCGACGAGGACGGCGACGGCATATACGACTATGACGAGCGCCACGTGACGTACATGCTAGACGCCGAGTACCGCGTGTACAGGCTCACGCCGGCCGGCACCTACGAGCCGGTCCGCAACCTCGCCTCGCTCCACCACGACGTCGACGACTCGATGTACGACCGCGACCGCCCGAGCAGGCACGGCCTGGCCCGCGGGACGAGCGTCTTTGACGAGGTCCTCGAGCGCGAGCGCGAGATTGCGCAGGAGTACCTCGCGATGATGGGCATCAGGGCGCCCGAGGCAGACGCGCCGGCGGCCGCGGAGGCGCCCGAGCCGGCGAGCGCCGAGGAGCAGCTGCGGCAGCTGCGCGAGAGGATTGCGCGCGAGATAAACCTCGCCGAGCTCGCCGTGCTCGAGCTGTATCCAGAGATGGACGGCCACCCCGAGGCCGGGGCCGACGGGGCCGACGGGGCCGGGGCCGACGACACAGCTTAAATTACCCACGGGTACCGAACCGCGCCCATGGGCCCCCGCTGCACGAGATCGGGCGCGCACGCGTGCGCTGATGTCGCCTCGCACCGCGACAGGTGGCCGTGGCTGCGCGGCGTGCCATATGTGGCGTACGTCGGCGACCCGCCCTCGCCGTCGGCCCTGCCGTTGCGCCACGGGGCCGTGATGGGGGCCGCCGCGGCCCTGCGCGGCCTGCCGCCAGAGGAGATGTTCGCCATGGCAGACAGGAGCCACGCGGCCGTGTGGGCCGCGTTTAGGCAAGAAAAGGAGAAGGCCATGGATGCCCTGCCGGCGGCCGCGCGCGACCTCGCCACGGCCCAGGACCGCCTCGCCTACCGGCTACACCGCGACGGCCTCGAGGACGGGGCCAACGCCGCCTATAGGCGCGAGTACGCCGCCCTCGACCTCGAGGGGGCCGCCCGAGGCCTCGAGGAGGCTGCCGCCGGCTACACCGCGGCCATCGACGAGAGGCTCAGGGGCGGGCTGCTGGGCGGCGGCAGGCTGCGCCTCTTCAGGCTTGCGGGGGCCCCCGAGGCCGACTCTGTGGCCAGGACCGCATCCCTCATGCACCACGCGGGCCTGGACCACCTCTCGTTCTCGCTACACCAGGTCAAAAAGTACAGGCGCAGGCCGGTGCTCCTCGTTCTGGGCCTGACCGGCAACGCCATGGCGCGCCTGCGCGCGCTGGCGTACCGCTCCCTGGCCTTTAGCGCCCCCGGCTCCGGCTCCGCGTTCCCGGAGGCGTGGACAGGCGCAAAGTCGTGGGCCTGGGCTGGGGAGTGCGAGGTTCGCCTGCGCACCCCGGTTCCCGTGCGCGGACTGGACCTCTCGGTGCACATGAGGGAGTCCCCCGGCGCGCGGGCCTGGCGCGACCTGCGCAGGCTGTGCGGGAGGCGCAAGGTCGCCGTGCCGGGGTCGTGGCCGCCAGACTTATAACGGGCACGCCTTGGCGCCGCCATGACAATGGCACACAGCACGCATGGCGCACAACGCAGCGCCGCGCCGATCCTAGAGCAGGGGAAGGGCAAGTTGCCGCCCTCCGAGCTAAGGGACGCCCTCCAGATGATTCACGTGGGCCTCCTGTTCAACGAGAGGTTCGGCATGGACGTGAACTCTGTGCTCTCGTCCATACGCGAGGAGCTTGACGTCAGCCCGCGCCTCGCGCTCGCCGAGGCCATGCGCATGGGCCTCGTCGAGGAGG